>CALKCV010000174.1 GCA_938083405.1 uncultured Microcoleaceae cyanobacterium
GTTACAGATAGCTTGTCTTCTGATATATGTTGTGAATCTTCTGCTCCTACAGGTTCTCTAGTTATTTTGTTGAGTGTAATAGAATATTTTTCATCCGAGGAATTAGATAAAAATTCAATCAATGAGGAAATAATCTCACTTTGCACACCAAGTAACTTAGCTTCACTTTTTGAAAAACTGGGCCAAAAACCATCGTATGACATTAAGCCAAAACCAAATTTCTTTTCTGGTTCGGAATTTGTTCCTCCAAAATTATCAAATGTATCAGAATTTGGTTGATCAAATAAAATATTATTACCTGTACACAATTTTCTAAGATTTGAATAAAGCTTTGTTAAGTCTGCATTTATTGACTCTGAGCTTTTATCCTTAAAATTAGTGTAAATATTTTCTTCAGTATTTAGAATGTTTGTCCAAAATCTGTTTTGATTTTTTTCAATCCGAGAGACAAAAAGAGGAAGGATGCCAATCGTCTTCCTCTTTTTCTTAGTTTTTTTGCTCCCATATTTTCCCAATGAAAATTAAAAATATTCTGGCAGATAATTTGTTCGCGCCGTTAATATGTATTAGTTTAGTTTTGAGTTTGGTCGCTTGTGGAAAATCGGAAGTAACGGAAGATAATTTGACAGAAAATCCGACCCCAGAAGAAGAAAACAAAACGGAATTAACTTTAAATGATGTTAGCCTAGAGCAGACATCGGTCGAGGGGCAAATTCTCTGGCGGGTAGAGTCGAAACAGGCGAAATATGACCAAGATAGGCAAGTAGTTCTGGTAGAAAATCCTGAAGGCGAATTGTTTCAGGAGGGAAAGTCTATCTACTCTATTAAAGCTTTGAAAGGTGAAGTTTATCAGAAGGAGAAAAAAATTCTGCTTCAGGGTGAAGTTTTTGCTGAAGATCTGGAAAATAAAGTAGTTTTAAGAGGGCGAGAATTGGAATGGTTGCCAGAAGAGAATCTTTTGATACTTCGCTATAATTTTACTGCCGAAAATGATGATGTGAAAGGTTCGGCAGAATCGGCACAAATTTTTACTGTCGATCGCCGCATGGAGCTATACGGTAAAGTGGTTATGAGGGTGGAAAAACCGACTGTCAATTTGCGTACGGAAAAGTTGGTTTGGCTGATGAGAGAAGGGCAATTCCTCAGCGATACGCCGATTTCGATAGAACGCATAGAAGAGGAAAAGATTACCAGTCGCGCTTTTGCCGATGGTTCTGGGTTCGACCTCAATAATAACATAGCTATTCTCCGCCAAAACGCTCAAGTTGTTTTTTCGGAACCTTCTCTACAAATATCAAGCCAGGAAATGAGTTGGAATTTAGAAGAGGAAACGATTAAGTCTCCGACTCCAGTTACGGTTTTAGAAAAAGAAGAAAAAGTTGTTCTCAAGGGAGATATAGGGGAAGGCGATCTGACAAATAAGACTTTCTATCTAGAAGGTAATGTGGTGGGTATTGGGGAGAAAAATGGGACTCAATTGAATAGCGATCGCCTGACTTGGTATTTTGAGACTGAGAGTTTCGATGCGGAAGGAAATGTGGTTTATCGACAATTAGATCCTCCTTTGAATACGAAGGGACCGAAGGCAAGCGGACAGCTTAAAGGGGAAAATGTGGTTATGACTGGAGGTAGGTCTAACGTGGTAACAGAAATTTTTCCCGACGAGTAAATTAATTCTCCGATCCCCCAGGATCTCCCTTTTTAAGGGGGATCCTGGGGGATCGGTAATTGCGCTTTTGGGATCGCTTCGGTATTACTTCACTAACACTCACCAGGTAGCTGGGGTATTTTTGCCTGATGTTGTTTAAAAAATTAAACCTCGCAGCAATTCTCATGCGTAAAATCTTTTTGAGTCTATTTTTACTCAAAATCTATCCCTCTGTTCCCCGAACCTTCCCGTTACCGACAACTGCCACCAAGTCTATTAACAAAAGTTATAAACTTCAAAGATGCGTTGTGGTTGATGTATCTGATATCCTGTCTTAAGATTGAATTCTATGGCTATGACTCTTGATTTTACGTTTTGAGTGTCATAGCCTTGGCCTCGATCCTTGTCAAAATTTTCCGTCGAACTGACGTTGAATTACCAAAATGCTGAAAAAAATTCTAACTTTCGCTCTAAATTTGCTTATTTTAGCTGTTCTGTGTTTAGGACTTGCCTCTGAGGTTCATGCCGAACCTGTAAATTTAGCTAATGCCGCTGTTGCCAATGTTGGTACCGCGAGCGAGTCTCAAAATGTACGTCATATTGTGATTTTCAAATATAATTCAGGAACTATAAAGGATGAAATTGATGCCGTAAGTGAAGAGTTTCGCGCATTAAAAGATAAGATATCTGGCATCGAGTCTTTTGAGTATGGTGTCAACAACAGCCCGGAATGTCTAAATCTAGGCTTTACCCACGTTTTCACCCTCATGTTTGAAAATCTACAGGCGCGCGATAACTATCTCTATGACCCAGAACATATTAAATTTCAGAACTTTCTCGATGAACTAGGGATCCTCAATGAAGCGTTTGTCGTTGATTATATTCCCTCGATCGACTAGACTGATATAGCATTTTGCTTTCCGGTGAGGTACATTTTTTTTTGCTTTTCGGCACTCTTGCAATCTTGCGCTTAGGCAGCGAATCTTGGAAGAAAGAGGTAAATTGAAAAGCTTTCTATAAATTGACTTTTATGTACCGCACCCATTTGAAAAGCGCTATTTGGTAAAAAAAGAGCGATCGCTTCCATCCCTGGGCGATCGCTCTTTTTTTTGACTTGGCCAAGGTGCGGTCGCCCGGATTGGGCAGAGAGTTGTTAGCTCTGGGAGTTTTTTAAAACAGCTAGGTTTTTTTACTGAGAGGAACTGGCAGTGATGGCCAAAAACAGAAACTACGATCGCCACTGGCACGAATTAATCTTAAACGCCCCTGCCGAAAGAGTTTGTTAAATCAATCAGGTCTTATGATTATTTAAGAACACAAGGCAGGGCGAACTTTGAATGTCAAATAAATTTCAAACTCCACACACCGGCTATCACTGGGACTCACGCGATCGCCGTTTTTTTGAAGGTTGGTACTATCGAGTCACCCTACCAGAAGAAAAACAAACCTTTGCCTTCATGTACTCTATAGAAGATCCCGGGGGCGATCGAGCTTTCAGCGGTGGTGCGGCTCAAATTCTCGGCCCGGAAGATGAATATCTGTGTCGGACTTTTCCAGACGTTAAAGGCTTTTGGGCATCCCAGACTGCCCTAGAATTAGGTCATTGGGGCAAAAGCGATCTAAAGGCGCGGCCTGGATATTTAGAACCAGAGCTATTCGATGCCCAGATCTCAGAAGGCTACCAAGCGACTGCCACTTGGCATCAAGGAAGCTTGCTCGATCCAGGGACAGGCGATCGCTGTAAATGGCAGTATGCTATTAAGCCGGTCTATGGTTGGGGAAATGTCGGGCAATTACAGCAATCTACTGCCGGTTGGCTTTCTTTTTTACAAATATTCGAGCCTGGATGGCAGATCTTAATGGCTCATGGTTTGGCTACCGGCTGGATCGAGTGGAAAAATAAACGCTACGAATTTACCGATGCTCCAGCTTACAGCGAAAAAAACTGGGGCGGTGCTTTTCCTCAAAAATGGTTTTGGCTTAATTGCAATAGTTTCCATGGGGAGAAAGACTTAGCTTTAACCGCAGGTGGAGGGCGCAGGGGAGTTTTGTGGTGGATGGAGTCCGTGGCCATGATTGGCATTCACTACCGAGGCAAGTTTTACGAATTTGTGCCGTGGAATTCTCGGGTAACTTGGCAGATATGGCCTTGGGGTAAATGGCAAATGCAAGCCATAAATCAGGATTTTGAGGTGGAGTTAAATGGCACCTGTAGCGATCGCCCGGGTACTCCTCTGCGAGCTCCGACCAATGAGGGGTTGAAATTTGTTTGCCGAGATACCATGCACGGACAACTTAGCTTGCAATTATTTAAACGAAAGGGCGATAATTACGAAACGATTCTCAAGGCAGAAAGCGATCTGTGCGGGTTAGAAGTTGGTGGGGAACCTTGGGACGAGCCTTGGATTGATTTTTAGAGTTTTTTGCGTAAGTCCTTTTGGTATGAGAGGGAGGTCGAATCGAAAAACTTTAGAAAAATTTAAGAATTGGGGGTGGCAAATAAGCGATCGCCTGCTAGAATTAAAAACTGTTGGTTTTTTATTGGTCTTCTATCCGAACCAGTAAAAAACTACTATTGGGGCTGTGGCTCAGATGGATAGAGCAAGCGCCTCCT
>CALKCV010000175.1 GCA_938083405.1 uncultured Microcoleaceae cyanobacterium
CGCCTCTCTTAACCTTAATTCCAACTGAGCCGCAGGGCGAACTTGTCCGCTCAAACCCACTTCACCTATTAAAATAGTTCTGGGATCCACAACGCGATCGCGAAAACTAGCCACCACCGCAATAGCCACCCCCAAATCCGCCGCAGGTTCGGCCACGACCAAACCGCCAACAGTGGCCACAAAAGTATCCAACTTAGACAAAGGAATCCCCACCCGCTTCTCCAACACCGCCAAAATTTGCTGCAACCTACCGCTATCGATGCCAGTAGTAGATCGACGAGGGGCACCGTGACTGGCAGGGCTAACCAAAGCCTGCAATTCCACAACAATTGGGCGAGTACCCTCCATCGATACAATCGTAGAAGTACCCGAACAAAACTCTTCTCGATTTCCCAAAAACAACTCCGAAGGGTTAGGCACCTCCTTTAAACCATTAGCCACCATTTCAAAAACCCCAATTTCGTGAGTCGCCCCAAAACGATTTTTCATAGAGCGTAACAGCCGGTGAGAAGCAAAGCGATCGCCCTCAAAATAAAGCACCGTATCCACCAGGTGTTCCAAAACCCGAGGTCCGGCCAAGCTCCCGTCCTTAGTAACGTGACCCACAATAAACAGAGTAATATTCTCCCGCTTGGCCACCTGCATCAGAGCGGAAGTACATTCGCGCACCTGAGCCACCGAACCCGGTGCCGAAGTTAAGGAGGCAAAATAGATCGTCTGGATACTGTCAATCACCGCAAGCTGAGGTTTGAGAGATTCTAACTCTCTTAAAATTGCTTCCAAATCTGTCTCTGGCAGCAGATACAAATTTTCCTCAAACTCCTCGGTTTCTGGCTCTTTGGTTTTAGTTTTAGTTTTTTCTTTTCCCTTCTTCTTCTTATTTTCTTTTTTAGCTACTTTCTCGCTTTGCCCTTTCCCATCTTCCGAAACATTTAATTCTGGTTTTTCAGACTCCTTTTCTTTTTGTTGAACGGGGGAATTTTCCTCTAGAGCGACATTTTCCGGGACTTCGCTTTCTACTGGAGGCGAAGTAGTTGCCTCAGTTTTTTCCAATGCAGGGGAAATAGTTGCGGGAGTTTCTTCTGGTGGAGGCGAACCATTTGCCTCTGCCTCTGTTGTAGCTTTTAATTTCTGTTCCTTGAGTAAAGCAGGCATTTCGGCAGCTATCCGCTGGAAGCGCAACTTCACTTGTTGTCCCGACTCCTCAGCGGAAACATAAAGAACCCGACAATTATTGGACAATTGATTGGCCGTTTGTAAAAGTAAAGTAGATTTACCAATCCCAGGTTCTCCACCAATCAAAATTAAAGAGCCTCGGACAATTCCACCACCGAGAACCCGATCTAATTCTCCAAAGCCAGAACCTATCCTGGTTGCAGTTTGGTCTGCGATTTCCGATAATTTAAAAGATGCTCTTGGTTGACCGTTTGAGCGATCGCCTTGCTCTTTTACCTCTGCCAAGAGATCGCTCATGCGAATTCGTTGTTGGCCTGGGGGAGTTTCTTCTAATTGTTCCTCCAGAGAATTCCAGGTAGCGCAGCTCGGACATTTGCCGTAATATTGCGGGGACTCGTAACCGCAATCTAGGCAGACAAACTTAGTTCGTTTTTTTGGCATTTCTTAAAATAATTGGATATCTGCGATTAAATTTAAAGAAGGCTCAACTCTAATAAATAGTAGAGCGTCGGTGAAATATTCCCAAAAACCGGGTTTCTGATGGGGAAAATACCCATATTTCGTTAAGAAATCGTCAGAAACCCGGTTTCGCAGGCGGACTCTCTAGGGGCATATTGTCGGACTTAACTGATGAGTGGCTTGGTAGCTTAATGATAAAGTAAAAAAATTAACCGAAGATCAATCAAGTTTAGGGAGTGTTAGCTAAATTGGAAAACCATAAAGAAAGAATCCTGGTTGTGGATGATGAGGCTAGTATCCGCAGGATTTTAGAAACTCGCCTTTCTATGATCGGCTACGATGTCGTAACCGCTGCAGACGGAGAAGAAGCTCTCGATATTTTTCGCAAAAGCGATCCAGACCTAGTGGTTTTGGATGTGATGATGCCTAAGTTAGATGGTTATGGTGTCTGCCAGGAGTTGCGCAAGGAGTCTGATATCCCTATCATCATGCTAACTGCTTTGGGGGATGTGGCGGATCGGATTACTGGTTTGGAGTTGGGGGCCGATGATTATGTAGTTAAGCCTTTTTCTCCAAAAGAGCTAGAAGCTAGAATTCGTTCGGTGCTTAGGCGCGTTGATAAAGATGGGGCTTCAGGAATTCCGAGTTCTGGAGTTATTCAGGTAACTAATATTAAAATTGATACCAACAAGCGACAGGTTTATAAAGGGGACGAGCGCATTCGCTTGACGGGGATGGAGTTTAGTTTGTTGGAATTGTTGGTCAGTCGCTCTGGAGAACCTTTTTCGCGTTCGGAAATTTTGCAGGAGGTTTGGGGCTATACTCCAGAACGTCATGTTGATACTAGGGTAGTTGACGTTCATATCTCCCGTCTTAGGGCCAAGTTGGAGGACGACCCTGGCAATCCAGAGTTGATTTTAACCGCACGGGGGACAGGTTATCTGTTTCAACGAATTGTCGATGGTCCAGAGTTTATCTGAGCAGTTTCGGCCACAGGAATTTAGGAAACTCTGGAAATTGGAGCGATCGCCCTTGAGTACCTATTATTTCTATTATTTCTGTTTCCGATCTCCAATGGCCTTTTCCTACTTGCTTTTCAATATTTATGTCTAAACCAGACGATCCAAATAGACTTTTGCGACTCCTTCCTCTGGTGGTAGGGGTGCTTGGGGGCTTGCTGTTGGCTATTAATAGGCTGCTGACTCCCGAGTTAATTTCTTCTCAAGCTCGTTCTGATGTGATGGGGGTGATTTTAAGTGCTTTTTTAATTTTCACTGGTTTGCTTTGGCGGCAGATACAGCCGCGTCAGCCTGATTCTGTGAAACTTATTGGTGAAGAGGGATTTGAGTTATTATCAGAGCTGCCAGAGGATGTTAAGACGGAACTTGCTTGGGCATCGAGTTTGTTGCTGACTAATACTGTTACTAAGACTATTGTTGTTTGGTATCGAGGTAGGGTATTGTTGCGACGTGGAATTTTACCTGCTAATTCAGAAGTAAATAATGGTCCTATTTTGCAACGGGTTCTGGATAAGCAGAAACCGATTTATTTGGTTGACCTTAAGGTTTATCCAGGTCGCATTGAGTTTGATTATTTGCCTGAGAATACTCAAGGGGTTATCTGTCAGCCTATCGGCAATTCTGGAGCAATAGTTTTGGGTGCTAATGCTCCGCGCAGTTACACGAAGCAAGATGAAAATTGGATTGAGGGAATTGCTGATAAATTCGCAGATAAGCTTTTAAGAGAATTGGATTCTGGGAAGGATAAAGGTTAAGCTAATGGTTCGTCATTAAGAGTTAATACAATTTACATCAGTTTTTAATTATAGCCTCAAATCTTCGTTTAAAGCTTCAGTAGAACTATAGCAATCCCAGCAGGGGTTAAGATACGGTCGCGGACCCGAAACCAGGTTTCGTAAGATTAGCGATTACCAACGGATTGCTATACAATAAATGACTTCAATTTGAGGCTTTTTATTTAATGCTTTAACCAGAAAATGCACCACTCGTGCCTGTTAGGTAAAAAGCTATTTCTTTCTAAAATCAAAAAGGGGATTAGTGGTTATTTTTGCTAGTAAAATGTTTTGCAATCTGCTTCTGCTTAGGGGATTAGCATGTCAATTATTCGATCTTTATCCAAATTATTTAAGCCTAATAGATACTTCGGATCGTTTGGGTTTTACAATAATGTTATTTGTCTATTGGATACTGGTTATCCTGATGTTGATTGGAGTGGTTGGGGCTGTGGTTCCTGCGGTTCCAGGGGCTAGTTTGATTTTATTGGGAATTACAATTTGGGGAGCTCTTCGGGGTTTTACGAATATAAAGTGGGCTTTAGCCGTGGCGATCGCTGTTTTGCTTGTGAGTATTGCGGTAGATGCGATCGCCACTTACTGGGGGGCCAAACAAGTAGGGGCAAGTAAATGGGGACAAATAGGTGCTGTTGTAGGTTTTCTTTTAGGGTTTTTCGGTCTTTTACCAGCTTTGCCTTTTGGCGGACCATTAGTTGGAATTTTGTTAGGCCCGCTTATAGGGGCAGTTATTGGCGAATTTCTTTATAGACGAAAGGTGGACCTAAAACAAAGAGTTAAGTTATCTCTCAAAGCTGCTATTGGAATTGTGATGGGTACGGTAGTGGGGAATGTAATTCAGGGTATTTTAGCGATCGCCTCAGTCGTTACCTTCCTCATAACCACCTGGCCCCCTGTAGGTTCCTTGGGTTAGAACTCGTATTTGCGAGGGAGACTCTTGAGACAAGGAAGCAACAACTAAAAAAATGAACCCAGTTTACGCTCAATTAAAAAGAGTAAACTCTTCCAGTTTCATTAATATAAACTGCTTTATGGTCTTTATCGGGATATCCCCTGGTAATGCGAACGGTAATTACATTTCCTTCAGCGTTGTACTCGTAACCTAATATGTCTGAATTGTAAATATTAACCGTTGCGTAATTATCTGCTTGACTTTCTAAATCCACAATTAAAGTAGTTGTGCTTCCTGGGGGTAAAAATCTTTCCGAACCAGGGTCCAGGTTATAAGTTACGGATAGTCCGCTTTCATTGAGAAGTTTTAGGACAATTGGTTCCTGCGGATTTTCAGCTTTTACTTCTGGTTGCCAATATCCCGGGACATAACCCACCCCTGCTTGAGACCAGACTGGGTTTGGAGTAACTACTATAATGCTGGCTGCAACTATGCCTGCTGCGATCGGCTTTATCAGTTTCATTATGTTTTCTTTTCTGTACTGGTGGACTAAATTTGGCTGGATTTGATGTGGGATTATAGCATAATTTAGCCTAACTGTTGGCCCCAATCCAGGTTAAGTCTGAAAAAGCTTATAGTTTTATTTTTTCAGGAGTTGTTTAATAGTTGCGATTAATTCTTGTGGATGAAAAGGTTTTGCAATGTAGGCATCTGCACCTTGTTTCATGCCCCAGTAGCGATCGAACTCTTGACTTTTGCTAGAACACATTAGTACGGGTACGTTTTGAGTTTTAGGGTCTTTTTTAATTTGACGACAAAGTTCGTAGCCATTCATTTTCGGCATTACTACGTCCAGAACTACCAAATCGGGGCTATGCTCTTTGAGGTGTTCGAGGGCCTCCACACCATTGCTGGCCTCGATGACATTAACACCGCTTTTTTTGAGCATATCGGATATCATTTCCCGTAAGGTGACGCTGTCG
>CALKCV010000176.1 GCA_938083405.1 uncultured Microcoleaceae cyanobacterium
TATTCTGCTCAGAGGAATTTCTACCCATTGGGGGCGGTTGTTGAGTTCGTAACTCAGCTCGTAAACTGCCTTTTCTAACATATAGGCATCTAAAAGGGTCTGAGTTTCTTCTTCTGTTTTGGGGACGAAAGCTTCCGATCCTGAATGTGCTAGATAGCTCTTTAAAAATGTCGCGCTGACCCAGCTATACCAATATTGTCCCCACTGTTCCATTAGCATCACGTTTTCGGGACGGATGGTTCCGTTTTTGATTTCTTCGCGCAGGCCGATAGTTGCTGCGTAGTAGAACGATTGTAACATTGCCGCTACATCGCGCAGGGGCGATCGCTTCATGCGTCGTTCGCTCAAGGGACGTTGGGGTTCTCCCTCAAAGTTGACTATGGCGAAATCTTTACCAGTATAAAGAACGTTTTCTAGGTGATAGTCCCCGTGACAGCGGGTGCGCATGGCGCTAATTTTTAGATCTAATACTGATGCCAACCGCTTCATTAATTGCTCTTTGCGATTGATAACTGTTTGGGCTATCTGCCGTTCTTCTGGCGAGAGTTGGGGCATTTGTTTTTTCAGATCTAATAGAACTTGTCCCGCTAGGTTTCGTTTGTATTGGTAAATAGACCGTTGGTAGAAAGAGGTAAACGGTTCCGGGGCAAAGTCTGGATTTTCTGAATTTGATAAAGCTTTATGGATTTCTGCCGTACGCTGTCCTAATAGTTCGGCAGAGTCTAAATACAGACCTATTAGTTCGTAAGCCAGTTCTGTTGTTTCGCTATCCTTAATAGCTTTTATCGAATGCGACGGAATCTCTACATCGCTCAAATTATGTTGTTTTAAGGTAATTTGGTCGTAGTAACTGCGCAGGTTATCTAGGGTGTACGACCAACCATCTATCGGATCCGAAACTACTTTTTGCAGAACGCCGACGGTATGATTTTGAGAGTTTTTGCCTTTGTATTCGATCGCTCCTAAAGTAACCTGTATGTGGTCTCCTAAGCCTCCTTCTTGAGTTTTGGCTTTTTCTGTTAAAAATCGTCCTATTTCTAAATCTGGGTTGATGCCTGGTTCTAATTTACGATATAGCTTGAGTATGAAGCTACTACCGTAAACAATAGGAGTTTTATTGTGTTTGCTATCTAACAATTGAGGTTGAATTTCCCCGACATTTTTTGCTAGTTCGAAGAATAGCTCCGTCGCCGTTCCTGTTAGCACGCCGTTGCTACCTGCATAGCTTTTTTTGTTATTTATGATTTGCAGGGGCAGGGTTAAAAATTCTTTGTCTCCCGTGGCATCGTAGATAGTTCCCATAACTTCGTTCTCGGGGGTTTTTAGATAAGCTATTATCTCCTCTGAATCTATTGGCGATAGTTTTGGATCGCTGGCGGGTTCGTAGCTTATGGGTATTAAATAGGTTTCCGGCGAACCCTCGGTATAATGCAGTTCTAAGAAAACTAGGACCGCGTCGGTTTGTCTGCTGGCAATAGGAATTACTTCGGTTATCTCGGCAGACTGGACTACCTTTGCTAGCCCGTAAAACCAGGAGTAGCCGTAGAGGAAATTTGACAGGAGAGTTTGTACCTTGGTTTTTAGCTCTGGTTGAGTGAATATTTTCTGCCACTTGCCCCCCACCGTTAGGGTTGGAGGCTGGGGACGGGGCTGTTTCGAGCTTTCGCCCTGGCTGTGTTGCAGTTGCAGGGTAAACCAGTAGAAGCCGTAAGGACTGGTGCTGATGAAGTAGGGGTCTTCTTCGATTTCTGGGAATTTTGTGCGACCAAATATTTCTACTGGCATCATGCCTTGGAAGGCGCTTAAATCTAGCTCTACGGTTTGGACGAAACGAGATAGGTTGGCTACTACCAAGATGTGCTGTCCGGCGTAGGTGCGGGTAAAGGCTATTACTTTGCGGTTTTCCGGGTGCAATAGCTCGAAGGTGCCCCGTCCGAAGGCTTGGAACCGCTCTCGGGTGGCGATTAGCCTTTTCGTCCACCACCAGAGGGAGTTGGGGTTGGCTTGTAGGGCTTCGACGTTGATGCTTTCGTAGTGATATTCGGGGTCTAGGATTACTGGGGCGTAGAGCTTTTGCGGGTTGGTGCGGCTAAATCCGGCGTTGCGATCTGCGCTCCACTGCATGGGCGTCCTCACTCCGTTACGATCGCCTAAATAAATATTATCTCCCATGCCGATTTCGTCGCCGTAATACAATACTGGCGTACCAGGCAGAGATAGCAGCAAGCTGTTTAGCAGTTCTATTTGCCTGCGATCGTTCCCCAGCAGCGGCGCTAACCGACGGCGAATGCCCAAATTCAGTCTCGCTTCGGGGTCTTTTGCGTAAACCCGATACATATAATCCCTGTCTTCGTCGCTGACCATTTCTAGGGTTAGTTCGTCGTGGTTGCGCAAAAACAACGCCCACTGACAGTTATCGGGAATGGATGGGGTTTGATTGAGGATGTCGGATATGGGGAAGTTGTCTTCCAACCGCACGGCCATGAACAGTCGCGGCATCAGGGGGAAGTGGAAGTTCATGTGGCATTCGTCCCCGGCACCGTAGTATTTCGCTGCATCCTCGGGCCATTGATTGGCTTCTGCCAGCAGCATTCGGTTGGGGAATTTCGCATCTACATGAGCCCTTATTTTTTTGAGGACGGCGTGGGTTTCTGGCAGGTTTTCGCAGCTCGTGCCTTCCGTGACGCAGAGATAGGGCACGGCATCCATGCGCAGTCCATCTACTCCCATTTCTAACCAGAAATCTACTACTTCTAGAACTGCGTCTTGGACTTCTAGGCTTTCGTAGTTTAGATCTGGTTGGTGGGAATAGAAGCGGTGCCAATAGTAGGCTTTGGCTATTGGATCCCAGGCCCAGTTTGAGTTTTCAAAGTCCTGGAAGATGATGCGGACGTCTGAGAATTTCTCCGTCGTGTCGCTCCAAACGTAGAAATCTCGCTCTGGGCTGCCTTTGGGGGCGCGACGGGCCCGTTGGAACCAGGGATGTCGGTCGGAGGTGTGGTTGACTATCAGTTCGATGATTACTCGAATTCCTCTCTGGTGGGCTTCGTCTAGGAGTCTTTTGAAGTCTTCTAGGTTGCCGTAGATCGGGTTGATGTTTTTGTAGTCGGCTATGTCGTAGCCGTCGTCTCTTAGGGGCGATGGGAAAAATGGTAAGGTCCAGATTGCTGTTACTCCTAAGTCTTGGAGGTAGTCTAGCTTTTCGGTTAGACCTCCGAAGTCGCCGATACCGTCGCCGTTGCTGTCTGCGAAGGCCCTCACTGGGACTTCGTAGATGATTGCGTCTTTAAACCAAAGCGGGTCGTCTCTTAGCATAGTTAATAAGGAATGGGAACTAGAAAAAATTAAATTAGTTTTCTTTTTTATTTGGGGTTGCTTCTAAGCAGCATGGGCAGCCTACTCAAAAAACATCTTACCGGAATAGGCGATCGGAAAGTTGGTGGTGGTGCATTTCTATTTTTCCTACTCATACTCATAACGAATAATTCAACTTTAGGCTTTGAGCGTGAGTAAAAATACTCGCTTTGAGTGTGAGTAAGAACCAAAAATAGCGATCGCTTGAGCCTAGAGGCGCTTTTAATTCTTTCCTGGGATAGTTGCGGCAACGACTGAGAATGCTTAGAGTCCAAATAATAGGGAGTAGAGCGGCGATCGCTCCAAGGGAACCGTAATGGCCTCCCTGTTAATAATAGATGAGAAATTGTTACAATAGTTTACAAAACTAGCGTGGATGTTTAAGAATTATGAATTTAAAGACAATTCCCCCAGGAGAAAAAGAAATTTATTTCGACCCAAGCCCGCAAAACGGACTGACAACAGTCCAATTGCAAAAGACGGCAAACCCGGAGATGCTAGAAGTCGAGGCCGAAACCGAAACCTCCCCGTTGGCTCCTTTTCCTTCAGCGTCCCCCGGATTCGAGAGGCGAACAACGGATGGCCCGCGCTACGACCCAGAAGCGATCGCCGCTCGCTACGGCAAACGTCCGCTCCAAGTTTGGAGGAGGCAACTAAAGATAGTATGGAATTTTGCTGTCTTTGCCCTCTCTCTCTGGTGGGATAAAAAAACGAACGGGCTGGTAAAAAACGAGCGAAAGAGGGCCGTGCAGATGCGGGAAATTATTACCAAACTGGGCCCTGCCTTTATCAAAGTGGGACAAGCGATGTCCACGAGACCGGATTTAGTACCCCCCCTCTACCTGGAAGAGTTCACCAAACTCCAAGACCAACTGCCTCCATTTCCAAACAAATTAGCTTATCAATTTATAGAAGAAGAGCTTGGGGCGCGGCCTGAAGAGCTCTACGAAGAACTAACACCAAGCCCCATAGCGGCAGCATCCCTCGGACAAGTCTATAAAGGCAAGCTCAAAACGGGGGAAGCTGTAGCAGTAAAAGTACAGCGACCGGGATTAGCGGAAAACATTGCGCTGGATTTATATATATTAAGAGGTCTGGCAAGTTGGGCGAACAAAAATATCGGCAGAATTCGCAGCGACTTGGTAGCAATTATGGACGAGTTTGGCGAGCGGATCTTTGAGGAGATGGACTACAACAAGGAAGGTCTCAATGCCGAACGCTTTGAAAAACTCTACGGCAATCTCCCTGATATCTACGTTCCGAAAATCTACTGGAAATATACCGGCCGTCGCGTTTTGACGATGGAGTGGGTGACGGGTACGAAACTCACTGCGCTAGAAGAGATTAAAGCCAAAGGCATCGATGCCAAACATTTAATCGAAGTGGGAGTGCAATGCTCTCTGCGCCAGTTGCTCGAACACGGCTTCTTCCACGCGGACCCTCACCCGGGGAATCTCTTGGCGAGCCCGGACGGTAAATTGGTTTACCTGGATTTTGGCATGATGAGCGAAGTGAAACCCTATCAGCGATATGGTTTGCTAGAGGCGGTGGTGCATTTGGTGAATAGGGATTTTGAAGGTTTGGCAAGGGATTATGTGAATTTGGAGTTTTTAACTCCAGATACGGATCTGACGCCTATTATTCCTGCCTTGGGGAACGTGTTTAGTAATGCTCTGGGGGCAAGCGTTGCGGAGTTGAATTTTAAGAGCATTACTGACGAGCTATCGGCTTTGATGTACGAGTATCCTTTCCGGGTGCCTGCTTATTACGCGCTGATTATCCGATCGCTGGTTACTTTGGAAGGGATTGCGATTAATGTCGATCCGAATTTTAAGGTGTTGAGCAAGGCTTATCCTTATGTTGCGAGGCGTTTGTTAACGGATACTTCGCCCCAGTTGAGGGCGTCTTTGCGGGATCTGTTGTTTAAGGAAGGCAGTTTCCGCTGGAACCGTTTGGAGAATTTGTTGCGCAATGCTACCAATAGCGACGATTACGATATCAGCCAGGTTTTGAATCAGGCTTTGGAGTTTTTGTTTTCTCAGCGGGGGGATTTTATTCGCGATCGCATTGTAGATGAGTTGGTTAATGGCGTGGATATGTGGTCTCGCAATACTTTGACTAACGCCCGGGCTGCGGTTAGCGAGTGGTTGGGTATGAAGAAGCCAAAACCTAAGTTAGCTGTTGCGGCGAAAAATTACCAGCAGCAAAAGAGCGTGGAGCATATTCAGCGGATCTGGGAAATTTTAGAAAGCACTCCTGGTTTCGATCGGATGGAATTGCTGCAAATGTTGCCGAATTTATTAGCGAAACCGGAAATGCAAAAGATGGGGCAGCAGGTGGCTGGCGGTTTGACTCAAAGGGCGATCGCTCGCATTATCCGCCAGATAGTAGAAGCGCAAGAATCTAAGCCAGTGCCGGCGGGCACGAAAGGGCATATACCTACTTCTCAACCTCAATTGTCTTTGCCCGCTGCTTCTATATTTCGCAAGTAAAGAATTAGGGCAAAATTAGTAAAATTGTAGGGTGCGCGGCGCGCACCTTACCGCTAACAAACTAGAGACAAAACAATGGATTTTTACACCGCAGTTCTCAAAAAAAGCGCAGGCTATTGGGTAGCTTTATGTTTAGAAAATGGCATTGTCGGACAAGGTTCGACTCAAGAAGATGCTCAGAGGAAATTGACTGAAGCGATCGCCTCTTTTCTGGAAGTTTGCGAAACAGAAACTAATATTTATAGGGATCCTGTTTCTATAGAAGAATTGCATGAGTTTTTGACAATAGAAGAGCGCGAATCAAGAGC
>CALKCV010000177.1 GCA_938083405.1 uncultured Microcoleaceae cyanobacterium
TACTTAAAACCTCTTTTCCCTGTAGCAATAGTGCCTGTTGCCTGTTGCCTAAAAGCGTTAAATTCTTGGTTTCTTCAAAATTGAGATGCTCCCCGTATTTGACTCCACCAAAGGTACAATTAAAGCGTTTCTGGTATTCTATTTTTGCGCCTGTCCTCTACTACGAACCCAACTTTATCTAAAATCTAAAAAAAGTTGTTGAGACCTCCCCTGCATAAATTCTAATTCCTCTCCTAATAACCTTACAGAAAGCAACAGAAGATATGGAGAAGTTAGTATGCCAAGGGAGCATCTCATATTTGTAAAAATACTTTTTTTGAACTTAAAACCTCTTTTCCCTGTAGCAATAGTGCCTGTTGCCTGTTGCCTAAAAGCGTTAAATTCTTGGTTTCTTCAAAATTGAGATGCTCCCGTATGCCAAGAACAGCAGATTATCTAAAATCTATACCGATTCAATAATTGCCGTACTCGCTACAAAGCTTTCAAATCCTCCGGTTTGACCGCTCCTTTTTCAGTAATAATAGCCGCTATTAATTCAGCAGGCGTCACGTCAAAAGCGGGATTAAAAAACTCAACTCCTTCGGGACATAAGCGGGTTTTTCCTACTTGATAAATCTCCGCGCTATCTCGCTCTTCAATGGGAATGCCCCCACCGTCGGCTAGTTCAAAATCAACAGTAGATAAAGGCGCCGCTACGAAGAAGGGAATATTATGGGCCTTCGCCACAATAGCCAAACTATAAGTACCGATTTTATTGGCAGCGTCCCCGTTGGCGGCTATGCGATCGGCCCCCACAACTACTGCATGAATTAAACCTTGTTTCATGCAGTGGGCCGCCATGTTATCGGATATTAATGTAACCGGTATGCCCTCTTGCACGCATTCCCAGGTCGTAAGTTTCGCTCCCTGGAGGCGGGGGCGAGTCTCGTCGGCGTAAACTCTGGCTAATTTTCCCTCTCGCCAGGCGGAGCGAATTACTCCCAGGGCGGTGCCGTATCCCGCCGTTGCCAGAGAACCGGCGTTGCAGTGGGTGAGGATGTTGAGTTTCTCTGGAGAAGTTGGCAAGATGCTCAAACCGTTATCCCCGATCGCCTCGCAGGTTTTTAGGTCTTCCTCCCTAATAGTTTGGGCGGTTTCTAAGAGAACGGTTTTTATCTGTTCCACCGAGGCGTCAGTCTCTCTGGCAGTTTTCAACATTCGAGCGATCGCCCAAAACAAATTAACTGCCGTGGGGCGAGTCGCCGCCAGCATCTCCCCAATTTTCTCCAACTCGGCGAGGAATATAGAGCGATCGCTTGTCTGAACCCGACGCGCCCCCAGATACATTCCATAACCTGCGGCAACCCCGATGGCCGGTGCCCCGCGAACTATCATAGTTTTAATGGCTCTTGCCATCTCTGAGGCAGAGCTAATTTCCACAGTTTCATACTCGTTGGGCAGGCGAGTTTGATCTATGAGAATAGCGCGATCGCCGGACCAAACCACCGGATAAATTTTCGTCGTACTTGTCATAGTTTTCGATCTCCTAATAACGCAACCTTTAAACGAACGGCAAAATATTGGTCTCCAGAGGGAAAATAGAAAATAGACTCTGGAGAGCGTATTCGACATAAAAGAGTCTATCATAGATGTTTGCGCGCGCGCGGAAAATCGATTAAGCCATCAATAATTAGGGCTTGCTGAATGCTGTAAATTCAGCCTTTTGGTAGATTGACGAAACTCGAAAACGATAATACCTTGGGAGGGGTAAAACTAATTTTACTGTTCTATTTATGCATTTAATCCTAGTCGGTGCGGGACCGATCGCCCAAAGCTTAACCTCTTTAGCCCTAGAAAAGGGGCATAAAGTAGTAGCGATCGATAAAGATGAGGATCGCGCTCAAACCCTTAAAAATAAATACAATATTCAAGTATTCAACGTCGATATTGCCAAAGATGGAGTATTGAATAAAGCAGGAGGCGATCGCGCCGATGCTTTAATAGCCACGACTGACGATGACTCAATCAACCTCATGGCAATTTTTCTTGCCAAAGAACTCGGCATCAAAAACCTGCAAGCGCTGGTAAACAATAGCGAGCATCAAGAGATGTTCGAGGGTTTGGGAGTGCAAGTAATTGTAAATCCAGAACAATTGATTGCCGCTCGCTTCCTCGATTTTTTAAGATCGGAAAAAACCTAAGCCATCATAGAATAAAACGAAAGTGAGTCCTATTATTAAAACTATCCTCCGGGAACTGGGTCTATTTATTCACGTGCCAGGTTTGATGGCATTAGTATCCCTAGCAGTATGCGTTTTGTGCGGCGAATATTATGGGATTTGGCCGTTTCTCGTTACGGCGATCGCCTCTTTAGGCCTCGGTCAACTGCTCTATCGAACCAATCGCAAGACCGATGCGAGTAGCATTCGCTATTCTATAATGACTGTCGCTTTGGCGTGGGCCATCGTTCCCCTCCACGGAGCCATACCCTTTTTCCTCATTGCCAAGCACCTAGCAATATATCCCGACACCCCCTTAACAGTTTTAAATTTTCAAAATCCTTTAAACGCCATATTTGAAGCTTTTTCCGGCTTCACCAGCACGGGACTCTCCGTAGCGCTAAAATCCAGCGAACTCCCCCGGTGCTTGCAGTGGTGGCGTTCCTTCGTCGAGTGGGTCGGCGGCGTTGGCGTAATCGTATTAGTATTATCTCTACTCGAACTCAGTTCCAATTCATATCAACTTTACCATTCCGAAGGACGGGAGCAAACGATGGGTTTAACCATACGAAGCACCGTTCGGAAAATTTGGTGGATTTACATCATCTACACCCTTGCAAGCATTATCCTCTTGCGGGTCGCGGGGATGCCCTGGTGGGACGCGCTCAATCACGGACTTACAGGAATTTCTACTGGCGGGTTCAGCGTCAGCGACAAGAGCATTGGTGGTTACGGACCGCTGATTAAAATAGCGATGGTTCCGATAATGATTTTTGGGGCCATTAGCTTTCCCAATCATTATCGTTTTTTAACCCGTCGCCGTTTGGGAGCCCTCTGGGAAGATAGCCAACACCGAGTTTTATGGATGTTGTTAATATTGGGAACTCTGCTGCTGTTGGGGTTCAATTATTTAAGCACCAATAGTTGGTTGTGGCTTGATAGTGTATTTCAGTGGGCTTCAGCCCTTGGAACCTGTGGCTTTAATACGATTAACATCAAAGAATGGAGCGACAGTTCTAAATTACTTTTGAGCGTGGCAATGGTCGTCGGCGGGGCCGCAGGTTCTACGGCCGGGGGTATAAAAATCCTTCGCGCCATCTCGTTATGGAAAGCTGTGGAGTGGGCTTTCCTGCAGATAGGCCTGCTGCCCTACGAACTCATGCGCTACAAAATACATGGAGAAATAGTTAGGGAGGAAACTGCCT
>CALKCV010000178.1 GCA_938083405.1 uncultured Microcoleaceae cyanobacterium
TCGTTTTGGAGGTCGCCGTCTAAAGTTACGATCGCCCTCCCTCTAGCATGGTTAAATCCCGCAGACATGGCCGCGCTTTGACCGTAGTTCCGCCGCAGAAGTACGGCCCGCAAGTCGTTGCGAAGCAATGCTTGTTCTTTCAGCAGTTCCGTCGAACCGTCAAGCGAACCGTCATCCACGCAGATAATTTCGTAACTGAGATTGGTTGGTTGTAGAGTAGTGGCGATCGCTTCGAGCAGTGGTAATATGCTCTCTACTTCGTTATAAATTGGCACTACCACCGATACTTCTGGTCGATCGGCAGTTAATCTTTTTTCTATTTCTCGTTTTGGCGAAACGAAGGCAGCATCCATAAATTTTTTTTAGTACAAAATAACGGGCAAGTGTTATTCTGCCACAGCATTTTTATCCAGGCAAGCGACACCGGCAGCTAAACTTTCTGCGAGAATGCTTACCAGGCGATAAAACGCTACGGCAGTTAGAAGAATGCCCGGGGAAAAATCGTTTTTTAAGAGAGCGATCGCCGTCGCTTCAAATACTCCCACTCCCCCGGGAGAACCTGGAACTATTAAACCTAAAACCCAAGCCAAACAAAAAGCACTAAATAAGAGATTAATCTGCTCTATCTCCACTGTGGTTACGCTTGTTAAAGTTAACAAAAATCCCGTGCCTCTAATCCCCACAAATATAATGTCCGCTACCAAAATTCGCCAAGGATATTTTTTGAGAACAAAAACTGGCTTTTTTGATTTTTTTTCTTTAAACTTGAGCGAGCTTGCAAAAGCAATTGCTGGATTTAAAAACTTAGGATGAACTCCAATTAATACTGCTCCCAAACCCAGAAGCTGCCAAGCCCAACTTTGTTGGGAATAGGAGATAGAAGCAACTATTAACGCAGCAGCTACCATTAATAATGGTTCTAATAACACGCTAAGGGTGGCAATTTCGACAGATATTCCTGCCTTAGTTGCTGCTGAAATTCTACCGTAAAAATGCCAAACGTTGCCGGGTAAATATTTAGCAATATTGGTTTTGAGATAAACTGGAATAGCCCAGCTAATTTTAACTGGTTGGTTAAATTCTTTGAGAATCGAGAACCAAACCACTGACGACCAGAGGTGGGCGATTATAGTGACAGTTAGGGCGATCGCTAAAAAAATCCCTCCCCTTCCATCGATTCTAATTTCTGCTACTTGCTGCCAATTATCTTTTAAAGCTTTAGCTAAAAAAAACAATGTCCCTCCTAAGACGAACCAGCGCAAATATGGCTTCATATCAATTAACAATTAACAATTAACAATTAACAATTTGGTCTTAGGCGTAAAACCATTGATTTTACTAGCTTTGCCTTTTTTACCTTCTGGTTTATAACCCTGGTCATTTATTGCGACTTGATATCAGGAGAGACAATATTTTTTTCATTAATTAATAGGTAAATTAAGGGTTTGTAGTAAGCGCTTTAGCGCTTTAAATTAGAATATTCGCAAGCACTCTTCGTGCTGGCTGCGAACTTATTATTAACTGGGTTGATAACTTTTAATAATTCTACCCGCACCTCGTAGTTTGCCATAATATCGCCGACTCACTTCATCTCCGGTTTCCGATAAAAGATCTATGCCGATGCCGTTGCGACCTTCTTCCGGGCCCGAACTGTGAATATAGCGTCCATCTCCCAGAGACAATCCTACATGAGTAGCCTTTTCGGGAGGGCCGAAAAAAATTAAATCTCCAGGCTCGATAAGGTACAGCATATTGTCTCTTTTGTCAAGATTAATAGGCTCAGTAAAAGCCTCCTGCTGATATGCATCTCTGGGTATCCGAATGCCGACATTCGCAAAAGCAGCTTGCATGAGGCCCGAGCAATCGTAATTAGGCCCGACGGTTCCTCCCCAGAGATAATAATTAGGAGTATTCATCGCCTGGTAAGTAAAAGCGATAGCGGATGGTAATCTATTTTTAATTTCTTCTACAGACAAAATCGGAAATTCGCAAGGAGCATGAGCTTGCTCGATTTTGTCCAAATCTGAGTCTAGCAACCAACCTGGATAATCATCTTCCCACAGGCGAACCATAAATGCCGAGCGATCGCTACCCTTGCCATTTCTCGTTGGTTCGAGAATTTCTAAATATCGTCCCTTAGCAGCTTGAGTTGCCAGACTACGGCATCGAGGCGAATCATAAATATTGAGATTAGCTCTGCACCTATATTGCATCTTTTCTAATTTCTCGATCGAATGCCCCATTTTCCTTTAATTATTAATTATTAATTATTAATTATTAATTACTTATGACCTTCTTTCAAACGGACCGAAAATTAAAAACCCTCGGCAGTAGCATTATAGAAGCAACCAGAGGAGAATTTCAGCAATTAGGCTCCGAACAAATAGCGATAACCTGGATAGTTTATGACCAACCGGCAGATCGGGAGAACCGTCAGAGTTCGATTAGAGGTTGGAGCGATCGCGGCGACGAACGCATCTACCCGGCAAGTATAGTCAAACTATTTTACCTCGTAGCCTATTACCAATGGTTAGAAAAAGGAATGCTCAAAACCTCTAGCGAGTTAGAACGGGGGGTCAGAGATATGATAATCGACTCCAGCAACGATGCCACCAGTCTAGTAGTCGATGCCCTAACTGGAACTACAAGCGGCCCAGAACTTTCCTCCGGGCCGTTTCAAACCTGGAAATATCAACGAAATTTGGTCAACCGCTACTTTCAGTCCCTGAAATGGCAGGAATTAGAGAAAATCAACGTCAATCAAAAAACATGGTGCGAAGGCCCTTATGGTAGAGAGCGGGCCTTTTTAGGAGAAATGTTTGAAAATCGGAATATGCTGACTGCCGAGGCCGTTGCTCGTTTGTTCCACAGTATAGTCAGCGGCCAAGCAGTTTCCCCTGCCGCATCCCAAGCAATGATGAAGCTGATGAAACGCAGCCTCGATCGAGAAGAATTAGCAGCGGATCCCGAAAATCAGGTAACAGGTTTTTTAGGTGGAGGACTGCCGGAGTCTGCCCAGTTGTGGTCTAAGGCAGGTTGGACGGGCCAGGTGCGTCACGATGCGGCCTATATTGAATTACCAGGCTTGCTTCCTTATTTATTAATAGTCTTTATAGAAGGTAAGGCCAATAGCAACAATGAAGAGATTTTGCCCTTTATCTCCCAACAGTTTGTTAAGACTATGGAAAATCTGCTTTAGAGAAGTCCAAAAATTCTCTTCTCCAAGAATACAATTGTATTGTTGGGTTGCACTGCGTTCCACCCAACCTACGGTTCTGCTTTAACAATGCTTTAACAACGGAGAGGGAGGGATTCGAACCCTCGTTACGGAGTTACCTACCGTAAAACAGATTAGCAATCTGCCGCTTTCAACCGCTCAGCCACCTCTCCTCGGTGACAATTAAAAACTATAACAGATATTTTTAGGTTTTGGCAACTTAATTTGGAAATTAATCAAAATTATAGATTTATTCGAGATTTTCAAAGGCCAACATATTAGCCCATAGCAATTTTATCGTTATCATAAGATAAATTTTCTGGGGAGAAGCCCCGACTAATGAGGTGAGCGGGCCAACTAAATTCGGGACTAAGAAAGAACTCTTTAGTGTATTTGTATCCTAATAAATAAAGTTGGAGCTTTTTTTGGGGGGACAAACTAAAGTCAGTGGTACTGACATTAGCTTCGCTAACATCGATTTCGATAACCCGGTTGCTGTCTGCCTCTCGGAGATGGTAGCGATCGCGTGCCACTGCCATAGTTCTAATCGTAGCGCTCATCAAACTTAGAGGCCCTTTAATATTATATTTGCGATTGAGCGTGGCATCAACAAAGCGGAAGCCAAAAGTAAACCAGCGGGGGGTTTTTCTGCCCATACCCG
The DNA here is from genome assembly GCA_938083405.1 of uncultured Microcoleaceae cyanobacterium. Taxonomy (GTDB): domain Bacteria; phylum Cyanobacteriota; class Cyanobacteriia; order Cyanobacteriales; family Microcoleaceae; genus CALKCV01. Next base: position 3,879 of record CALKCV010000178.1, read on the forward strand.
GTGGCTTAACATCATAAATCCATAAAGGAAAATTGCTGAGAACCCCACCGTCAACAATGGCAGAACTGCCCAATTGTCCCGGTTCAAAAAACAAAGGAATGCTCAAGGACAGCTTTACTGCTTCGGCCACCGAAAAGTTATCTGGCTGATTTAAAGCAAGCTGTTCGAGCAAAGTCCGTTCCTCGGAGTTATAAGGAAGAGATAGGTCGTCTGGCAAAACCAACATCTGACCGCGAGTCACGTCCGAAACGACTACTTTTAAGTCCTTGCCTCCACCTATTTTTTTCACGTCGCCAAAAGTGTTAATTCTTCCTGCCGACAATTGTTGTGCTAGCCAAGTTTGAAATAGGTCTAAAGAATACTGTCCGTTTTGCCGGGCGATCGCCAGAGACAAAACCATCAACCAGGGATATTGCAAATCGTTAGAAGGATCTCCATTAAAAATGAGGGGACTGGTTTTTTTTCCCAGGAACAAGCCTCTATAGTCCAGAGTCCCAAGAGTTTGTTCGAGCTCGTCAATGGAAAAATTCGCTGCCATAAAGGCTGCAGTAATCGCACCGGCAGAAGTCCCAGCCAACTTTCGCCAGCGCAGTCCCAAATCGGCGCAGCAGCGTAAGGCCCCCAAAAAAGCTATTCCCCGGATTCCACCGCCTTCAAAAACTCCATCCGCGTAAATATGACCGTCCGGGTCTGGTGGTGGCATATTTGCGAGAATTGTTTCTCGTTCCGCTTCAGTAATTCTTACACCCCGTTCTGCCAAAATTTGTTGGGGATACCATATTTCCATAACATCAAAACCGTTAATTGCACCAGGAGCGATCGACGGAAGTTCCAAACAAACCGCCGATCTTTATATTAGTAGGGTGCGCACCGCGCACCAGCATTGAGACGAGATTACCCAGGTGCGCGGTGGGGAACGCGAGCGCGTGAGTCATGGTGCTTGCTGAGA
>CALKCV010000179.1 GCA_938083405.1 uncultured Microcoleaceae cyanobacterium
TATTAATTATTAATTATTAAAAACTATGACAAAAAAAGTAATTGTAATCGGTGCCGGTTGGGCGGGTTTAGGAGCAACTCACCATTTAGCGAAAAATGGTTATGACGTTACGCTTTTAGAAGCAGGACCGCATCCAGGAGGTTTAGTAGCGGGCTGGAAAACTCCTGGAGGGCGTTCCGTAGAAGTAGGAATTCATGGTTTTTGGTATCCCTATAAAAATATTTTTTCCTTAGTAAAAGAATTAGATTTAAACCCTTTTACACCTTGGACTAGATCGGCTCAATATTCCCCCGCAGGTTTGGAAGTAGAATCGCCAATTTTTCAAGAAATGCCTCCGCTACCAACGCCCTTGGGAACTTTTATTTACACTCAATTTAAAAGATTGCCATTAAGCGATCGCCTTTCTGCCCTTCCCCTGCTTTATTCCCTCATAGATTTCGATAATTCCGACGAAGCCTGGCGTCGTTACGATTCCATAACTGCTAGAGAATTATTCAAACAATATGGAGTTTCTGCCAGACTTTATAACGATGCTTTTAACCCCATGTTATTAGTAGGATTATTTGCTCCAGGAGAGCAATGTTCGGCTGCGGCAGCATTAGGAATGTTGTATTATTTCATCCTCGCCCACCAGCCAAATTTCGATGTGGTTTGGTGTCGCGGTACCGTGGGGGAAAAGATTTTTAAACCTTGGGTAGAAGCGATCGAACTATTAGGAGGAAAAGTCGAAACAAATCGGCGAGTAACAGATTTAATTCTTGACGATACCAACAAAGCTAGGGCGGTAGTTTGTGGAGAGGAAATGTTTGATGCCGACGCAGTAATTTTTGCCGTTGGCATCTCTGGCATGAAAAAAATTCTCTCGGGAAGCGCTGCTTTACAAAGTCGCAGCGAATTTAGAAATCTTAATAATTTAGGAGGAATAGATGTTTTAGGAACCCGTTTGTGGTTCGATCGCAAAATTTCTATTCCTCGCCCTTCTAATGCTTGTTTTGGATTTGATGCAACGACTGGTTGGACGTTTTTCGATCTGAACGCCATTCACGATGAATTTAAAGACGAACCGGGTACGGTGGTAGAGGTTGATTTTTATCATGCCAATCAGCTTTTACCCTTGGGCGACGATGAAATTGTCGAGATAGTTAAGCAATATTTAGCAACTTGCATTCCGGCTTTTGGCGAAGCCGAAATAATCGATAAAACTGTTGTCAGATTATCTCAAGCAGTGACTCATTTCTTCCCCGGCAGCTATCAATATATGTTGCCCGCAACTACGAGTTTTAAAAATGTATTTATGAGCGGCGATTGGATTGTCAACCGTCACGGTTCCTGGTCTCAGGAAAAAGCTTATGTAACTGGTTTGGAGGCGGCTTCTTTAGCGATCGATTTGTTAGGAAACGGAGAAAAAGCAAATATTATTCCGGTGGAACCAGATGAAGAACATATTAAAGTTGCCAGGACAGTTAATCGGTCGTTTCGAGAGTTAGGCAAGTCAATTTTTCCTAATATTTGGTTGCCATAAGTTTCGTTAGTAGGGTGCAGCACAGCTACAAAATTTTTTCATTTTTAGCCTAGAGGACCGATTAAGAAACCCGGTTTTTTTAAAAAACCGGGTTTCTGGGACACCAAAAAATGTGGTTTCCGATAATACTTGACCGATTCTCTAGTAGTTATGTTAAGCCTGGTTAACTACTCAAAAAAAGTTTTTATTGAGACTTAACTCAATTTATTTAGCTAGAGATCGGAATCATCAGTGGGTTGCCACTTATTTCGGATAGCTTCTACTAAAAGTCCTTCCGGGTTCCGTACAGTTGTTCCCTGACGGCGTTTTTGCTCGACTAGGGCGATCGCGTTACGAACTACTTCCACGCTGGCAGTCTCAATGAAATTCTCTAGCCAAGAGTTAAGCTCAAATCCAGCATCTTTTACTTCCCGCACAATTTCAGGTTTGTCGCTTTTTGGCTGCTCTGGCAGGCTTTGATTGGCCTCGGCAAATCGGATTAGGCGTTCGAGCAATTCTGGGCCATAAGCATCGGCAAACTCTTTGGCCGCTAGTATGTCCTCTTTGAAGGAATCAGGATTTCGTTTCATAATGTACTTAGGTTTAATTAACGACTTCCCACTTGGCCTTTGCGGTCGGGTAGGGAGGTTTTTATTTGGCCTTAACGGAATTTACTCCCTGACCGCAACTACCCAATGGAAATTGTTCTTTTCCTTTTTAGTATATCCCTTGCGCAACAAACTGTCCAGCGGTTTATATTATGCTTTCCGGTGCGTATTTACTATGTCGTCTCAAAGCATACTTAGCTATAATTTAGGATGCGTAGTTACTATGTCGTCCGAAAGCATATTTAACTATGTCGTCCGAAGGCGTAATAAGGTAATCCTTAGCTTACGCTGAAGGAGGGTTATTTAAGGGTGTCCCTGTAAAGTAATTCGGCAACGGGGCTGCGGCCCGTTACAAATCTTTACAAATCTTTACAAAACAAAATTACTCCCTTTCTAAAAGGCCATTGAAGCCAATTGATGTCCATTATTCAAACAAGAAACAGTTTCTCGCTGAATTGCCATGCCAAAAAACGCACGATCGCAAAGTCCAAAACCCAAATCAAACTGGAAACGCCCTCCAAACGATAAGAAAGCAATATTCGTTCGTAGCGAATTAGACGACTATGGCTTAGATTTATACGAATTTAGAGTATTAGCCCATGTAGCACGCAGAGAAAGCCCCAAGCGGGGTTGCGATGAAAGTCAGAAAAATATGGCAAAAATTTGTGGTATGAGCCAGCGAAAGGTTTTAGAAGTTCTCAAAGTTCTCTGTGAGGCTGGTATTCTACGAAAAGAGAAATCTCCAACAAGGCGTACCAATGTTTATCGTCTCAATCCCGGCAGCGAATGGGAAGAGCCATCGAAGCTCGATGAGATTCGCCAAGGAGGAAAATCTTCTAAGATGAAAGGGGAAAAAGGAAAACTCGAAAGCTCGGACAGTCTTGAGGTAATTGAAAGCGAGGTTTCGGTCGTTGATTCCACCGTTTCGTTTCCTTAAGCCTTCACTTACTCTCCGCATAGAAACAACCATCGCCAAACCATGACAGCTAACAATAACGACCCGTTCGACCTAAACCGCTTCCTCACAGCCCAAGAAAAAGTCTATAGAACAGCTCTGGCAGAACTCAAAAACGGTCGCAAGCGAAGCCACTGGATGTGGTACATCTTTCCCCAAATCGACGGTCTGGCAAAAAGCGCAACTTCCAAACGCTACGCCATCAAAAGTATAGAAGAAGCCCGACAATATCTCAACCATCCCGTTTTGGGCTCCCGACTCGCCGAATGTGCCGAAGTGTTGCTTGCCGTCGAGGGGCGCTCTATCTCGGAAATCATGGGTTATCCAGACGACCTCAAACTCAAATCCTCTATGACTCTCTTCGCCTCCCTGCCACAAACTCCTGCCACTTTCGATCGCGTTCTCGACAAGTATTTCCACGGAGAACGAGACATTAACACTCTTAATATACTAGAGACTCGTTGAACGCAACCGCTCCAAAGTCGTTTAGTAATCGCAAAGAGCGATTCTTATGCTCGTAGTAATCGCTCTTTGCGATAAAAGTACGACTAAAGTCGTTACTACGAACCACGACTAAAGTCGTTACTACGAACACCCCTTGTACGGTTTCCCGGAACTAGCACTCTAAGTCTGTGGGTGCTAAATTGTCTAATTGGAGAAACAATTCAAACAAAATACCACTATGGCCAAAATAGTAGAATTTAACGATAAATCGAGGCGGGCCCTCGAACGAGGAGTAAACTCCTTGGCCGATGCAGTGCGCATCACCTTCGGTCCCAGAGGTCGGAACGTGCTTCTGGAGAAGAAATTCGGCGCCCCCCAAATTGTTAACGACGGTATCACCGTTGCTAAAGAAATAGAACTAGAAGATCCTTTAGAGAATACTGGGGCCAGACTAATTCAAGAAGTGGCATCCAAAACCAAAGATGTAGCCGGTGATGGTACCACAACCGCCACAATCCTGGCCCAATCCATGATTAAGGAAGGCTTAAAAAATGTGGCAGCGGGGGCCAACCCAGTAGCCATCCGTCGCGGCATCGAAAAAACCATCAATCATCTGGTCAAAGAAATCGAAGCAGTGGCCAAACCCGTCGAAGGAGATGCGATCGCTCAAGTTGCGACAGTTTCCGCAGGCAACGACGAAGAGGTAGGAAAAATCATCGCCTCTGCCATGGAAAAAGTAACCAAAGATGGCGTAATCACCGTAGAAGAATCCAAATCTCTGAATACAGAATTGGATGTCGTCGAAGGGATGCAAATCGATCGCGGTTATATCTCCCCCTACTTCGTCACGGATCAAGAAAGGATGGTGGCGGAATACGAAAACGCCCGGATCTTGATTACCGACAAAAAGATCAACGTCATTCAGGATTTAGTACCAGTTTTAGAACAAGCTGCCCGGGCGAGTCAACCCTTGCTCATCATTTCTGAAGATATAGAAGGAGAAGCTTTAGCAACTCTAGTGGTAAACAAGGCCCGAGGAGTTCTCAACGTAGTAGCAGTGAAGGCCCCGGGATTTGGCGAGCGCCGCAAAGCGATGTTGCAAGATATCGCCATCCTTACTGGAGGTCAATTGATTTCCGAAGAGATCGGTTTGAGTCTGGATGCTGTAACTCTAGAGATGTTAGGAGTTGCGGTTAAACTTACCATCGAAAAAGACAATACCACCATTGTTGCCGGTTCTAACACGAAGGCAGATGTAGAAAAACGCATCGGTCAAATTCGCCGCCAGCTTGAGGAAACCGACTCCGACTACGACACGGAGAAGTTACAAGAGCGCATCGCCAAACTTGCTGGTGGAGTAGCGGTGATAAAAGTTGGTGCCGCCACAGAAACCGAATTAAAAGATCGCAAGTTGCGGATCGAGGACGCTCTCAACGCGACTAAAGCTGCCGTAGCAGAGGGTATCGTGCCCGGTGGCGGTACGACTCTGATTCACTTGTCCGAGAAGGTGGACGAGCTTATCGCTACTTTGGAAGAAGAAGAGAAGATCGGTGCGAATATTGTCAAGCGATCGCTCGAAGCACCTTTACGCCAGATTGCCAATAATGCCGGCGCTGAAGGTTCTGTAGTGGTAGAAAAAGTTCGCTCTACCGATTTTAACGTCGGTTATAATGCCCT
>CALKCV010000180.1 GCA_938083405.1 uncultured Microcoleaceae cyanobacterium
GAGTTACAAAAACGACGTTAAACCCAAAAATAAATGATGCTTGATGCGCTGAGATAGTTTGAAGTCCCACGGTCTCAAAGGTGAAAATAGCAAATAATAATAGTCCCAGCATTGCTCCTTCTTTAACTAGAGAAAGATTAAGTTTCCTCATAAATGGAACCAAAACTATTGCTGCGATTGTAAAGCGAAAAGCCAATTGAGTTTCTGGGGTTAAGTTAAAGAGAACTTCTTTAATTGCAGAAGTAATTGAACCTAAAATGATAGCAACAGCAATAACTGCTAAAATACCTTTGACGCGATCGCTAATTTTGTTTATTAAAACCATATTAAGCTGTAATTTTACAAATTCTATATGAAAATTGCTTCTCTATTCATTTTTAAGAGAAGCAATCGAGATCTTAATATAGCAATTATTGAATCGGTGAAGTACATTTTCGCTACCCCCCAGCCCCCGAACGACAGGGGAGAGCCATTTCCCAGTAACCCTGTCGTTCGGGGGACCAACGGGGGAGCGAATATTTATTTGTACCTCACCAATTGACAAATTGCTCTAGCAATATATGGCTCTAATTGCCAGCAGCTTCTCCTCGGACGATCGCATCTACTCCATCCCAGTAGGCTTCTAATAATTCCAGGTAAGTATTAATGCCTTCCTCAAATAATTCCCTGCCTTTGGGATCGACAACGTAAGGAGCGATCGCGTTAAACGCATTATTGCTGTGTCCGACTTCCACTGCCAAATGCATCAACCAATGCTTTCGGACTTTCCGGTCGTAGCCTTGATTCTCCAAACCTTGATTGAATTGAGAAGCTAAAACTGCAGACATGCTTTCGTCGGCAAACAGAGCTCCCAAATTCTTCTCAATAGGGGGCTCGTTATAAAGCTTCATGGCGCCTTGATTGATAGCTGTCGTCGTTGGCAAACACTGATAGCTCTCTATCTCTTCATTAGAGATTCCCAAGTCATTAATCTGTTGGCGGAAAAGTTCTGAATGGGGGACATCACCTCCTACCTCATCGGCAACGTTGAGAATTATTTCTCGCAAAATTTTGTAATCCCGGGTATTCATTGCCATTCCCGTAATGTAGAAAGGTTCGTACTGGAAGTAATAATAACACTCCAGGTAGAATTTCTTTTCTTGTTCCTTAGTAAAGGCATTTTTGCAGTAATAATTTAACAACGGATGTTGTACGGAACGGTGGTTTAAAATGTATTGAAGTTTGCCGTCTAGATATTCTTGAACTTCTTTGTTATCTAAATTAACGCGCTTGCGAACTGTGGTATCTTCCACATTTTGAAATAGCTCTAGGGTTACAGTCATTAAAAGTCTCCTGATTGATAGGTTGGCAATTTGGTCGGATTTTCCCCAATATGGGGCGCGATAGAAACGCTCGTTTTATTAAAGCGTTTTCGTAAATGTTACAAACTCCAGGGAGAAAATACCTGATATTTTAGGAAGTCTTAACCGTACAATCCTGCCCTTACTTCTTTTTCTCCCCACCAGCGATCGCCATCTTTTAATTCTTTTTTCAGATCGTCCTCACATCCCCAAGTCATATTGATCATAATTCTCGTTGCATCTCGATTTAAAGGAACAGTTCGATGAAGAGTTGTATCTGCTTTGAGCAGGTAAATATCTCCGCTGATAAAACCGTAAGTTTGAATGGGGTTATTGCACAAGTAAGTATTGATTTTTGGGTCTGATTTATCCCAAATGGTATGAGGAACGCATTGCAACATCCCGCCATATTCTATTGGCGGTGTCTCCAAAATCCAAATCAGAGCATAACGATAATCTCCCCAATGCCATCCATGAGTATCTCCTGCCTGCTCTTGTTTGGCAATTAAAAATTCTTCATCCTTTGACGGACAAGGATAAAAAGTTTCTCCTGCTAATTTGGCTAGAGTATTTAACAGTGCTGGCGATCTGTAAATGCTGTTAATAAATTCGCTGTTTTTAGCGATATCTTCGCTGGTCACAACGCTCATTTTTCGAGGAGTATTTCCAGTTGTTGCCAGTTTCAAATCTCGTCGTTCTGAGTATAGTTCTAACAGCCTTAAGACTTCTTTTTTCATTTCTTGACGAATTTCCAGAGGCAGGATTTTGGGGATTTTTATAAACCCATCTCGCCTAAATTTTTGAGAAATTACTGGTAACTCTATGTCAGAAAAATTATCAGACAAATTAGACAATATTTTTGCTTCGAGCCCTTCTCGGTCCGCGACAGTTGTAGTTGTCCTATCGGACAATATTTTTGCTTCGAGCCCTTCTCGGTCCACAACAGTTGTAGTTGTCATAAAAAATTGGGGTTATGGTTTATCAGAAGCCAATCTGCTTGGTAATGCTTTTCAGGGGTTTGCAATATCAAATAATCGGCTTTATTTAGCTTAATGCCATCAGTTAATCGGTGTCCTCTGTTACATTAGCGATTCCAATCTACACGATAAAAGAGCTTACTGCCTAGATTTTGTAAACAAACTTAATAAAGTTCGAGGAAAAGTCCATATTTGAAAGAAGCAATCTGGGGGTTTCTGTTGGCCTAATTATGGTAATCAACCCAGGCAAAATTGTTAAAACTTCGTCTGTATCTAGATCTGCTCTTTTACTACTTCCCTTTTGAATTGCTGTCCATCCCCCAAACTCCAACTCAAAACTTCCCTGGCTTCCCCCCCTACCACCGAGACGATGATATAGGAATATTCCGGCCAAGCGTAGAGGCGATCGAACTCTGACGGTCGGGCGGGGTTATTCGGGTGGGAATGATATATGCCGATTACAGAGAGCGATCGCTCTCTCCCTTCCTTCATGGCCTTTAACATTAATTCGGGCGCAATAGCATATCGGCGCTCTTCTGTCAAGTCATTATCTTCCGGCCAATATTCCTCTGCTTCATCCCGCCAAGCATTTTCCGCCGGCCAAACCTCGACGACGGTTTTCGTCTCGCCGTCTTGGGTACCCAAGAGCAAACCGCAACACTCCCGGGGATAGGAATGTTCGGCGTGGTTAGTAATAGTTTGGAGGCGATCGCTAGAAATAATTAACAATTAACAATTAACAATTAACAATTAACAACTAACAACTAACAACTAACAATTAACAACTAACAATTGTACCTTTTTGATAATATTGGCGAAAGCAGATTTTTCGCCATACACGCAGGTTTCTTAAATATCGCTAGGGACCAACGTAACGCTATCTAACAATTATTAATTATTAATTATTAATTATTAATTATTCAGAAGGTGTTTTTTGTAAATCCGGTTTTTCATCAGGCAAAATCGCCCCTTCTACCGGACAAACTTGGAGACAAATACCGCAATCAATACAAGTATCAAAATCGATCCAATACCAATCTGTTCCCTTGATATTTTTCCCCGGTCCGTCGTGGATACAAGCAACGGGACAAGCGCCAACGCAGTCCGCGACTCCTTCGCAAACATCAGTAACAATCGTGTGTGACATAACTTACAATTTACAATTTACAATTTACAATTATTTGATCTTCTCTAATAACGCTTCATAAATAGAAGAATTAGAAGCAAAAACGTATTGAGGCGAAACGACAGTCATATCAATACCACCGACATTTCTTAAATGATTAATAGCCGATAATAACATATTTTGCCTCACCACAACAGTCACGGCAAACCAATCGCTGTCGACGCCAGAATAAACCTTAGCAATAGTGGGGCCTCGAAGACCTGCCATTC
>CALKCV010000181.1 GCA_938083405.1 uncultured Microcoleaceae cyanobacterium
TAATCGCTTTATAACAATTAACAATTAATAATTAATAATTAATAATTGAGGAAAATATCTGGAATCCTTGTTCTGCCTTGCATTCCCCTTTTTAATCTTTTGATTTTATAAAGGTTATTTATTGCGACTTGATATTAGCGACCGATCTATATAAATCGCGCTTTGCGATTACTACAAACTTGGTTGTTGGCGCGCCAGAAACCGGGTTTTTGCTTGCAAAAACCCGGTTTCTTAAGACTTCGATAATCGTTAATTATTGTTCGTAACCCGGATCGATCGCTAAATCCTCTTCTTGGGATGCCGCCACTGCCAACTCGTCGCAACGTTCGTTTTCCGCAATTCCCGCATGACCTTTTACCCAGAGAAAATTGACTTGGTGGCGATCGCACAAATCCAACAATCTTCCCCACAGATCCGGGTTCATAGCCAAATCTTTTTTATTGCGCTTCCAAGCATTTGCCCGCCAGCGCTGCGCCCAACCTTTAGTAACCGCATCCACTAAATACTTCGAGTCCGAATAAACCGTCGCCTCGCATTGAAACTTAAGAGCTTCCAAACCAGCGATCGCCCCCATCATCTCCATTCGGTTATTAGTAGTTAACCGAAAACCCCCCGAAAGTTCCTTGCGGTGTTTGCCAGAAATAAGAACAACCCCGTAGCCTCCCGGCCCCGGGTTGCCGCTACAAGCTCCATCCGTATAGATGGTAACTTCTTTAAGCGCTTCGCTCGTCATTATTGCTCCTCATGCAAAAATCCAATTCAACGGGTGCATCTCAATTTTGAAGAAAACCAAAAATTAAACGCTTTTTGTTAGCGGTCAGTCGTCAGTTGTTAATTGGGCAACTGACAACTGACAACGTTCCAACGTTCCAAAAAGCGTTTAATTCTTGGTTCGCTTCAAAAGTGACGCGCTCCCCCTAACTTCTCAACTTCAACATCTCGGCAGTCACCGCCAAACTCTCCTCAAACAGAACATCGCGGCCCCAACGCTGTAGCTGTTGGGCCATCAGCGATTCCGCCTTCTGGTCCGTCAGGGCGCTGACCTGTTCCGTGCGGCAAGACTGAGCGCTGCCCCCCGCCTCCAGGCGCATGCAACCAGTAGTCTCAGAACAGAGAATAGTGCAACAATCCGCATTAGGATTGCTCGAAGTCAAGCGAACCCCCACCAAATCCCCGGGAATTTCGCCAAAATCCGCAGTAGGAATTGCCGCCAACTCAGCCACAATTTCCCTATCCTTGGGCCCTTTAAACTTAACATACTTCAGTTCGTAATCGCCCCCCTCCTCAGTAAAAGAAATCGGTTCCCAATTCAAACGACTGGCAAACCAACCCAAATACAAAAGAGCCTGAGCCGCATTACCCTTTTCGTAATCCAGAGTAATACTGTCAATTTCACCCAGAGATGCCCGACGTTCTGGAGGATCGTAAGCAGCAGCAGCCAACTCTTGCCAAGCCGACAAACGATGCCAGTTGAGATCCGCGATATAGATTTCCTTATCGATCGACTTCTGAATCTTCAGCAACTCCGACTCCGGGTCGCTAAAATAGCAAGAATCAACAATAATGCAATTGCTGAAATCGCAGAGATTGCGGAACAATTCCTGCTCTGGGTTAGGAGTAGCCTTCCACCAGACAAATTTCGGTAAATCTGGAATCATCAGGGAAGTCACCACATCGCTCACCCGTTCGAGAGCTTCCTTCGTACCCCGCAGAGTGATATATTCGCAGCAAATCAGACTTGAAGAATTCTTTTTTTGAATCGGACAATAAGCAGAAACCTGGGCAGTAACCCCCGTATCCTCTCCCATTGTCGGACACAGAGTAATAATGCGACAGGGATTTTGGGTCGCGATCGCATCCGCAATACTAAATCCCCTGGCATTGAGATTAGAAACTTCTTGGCGATCGGCCGGTTGCTTGGCAAACTCCTCTCGGAGTTTATCCAAAGTCTCCTGATCTACTCTCCCCGTTATCGAGATTCCATAAGCTTTTTGAGCTTCTTTAATCCCATTTCTCGTGATGGGGCCGTGAACTCCATCAATTGCTCCGTCGTAGAAGCCCAAAGCTCCCAACAGTTGTTGAAATTCTTCGGGTTCGTAAACCACCATGCTAAAAGTAGCCGCTCTGGTGGCAACGGGAGAAGCCTTCCCCCCATTTTGACTGAGCCAAATTTTACTCAATTCTCCTTCGATTTCGTCCAGAGAAATATCTTTCGGTTTTTGCAGAGCAACAATTGTAGTAGCCATGTCTATTTTTTATTTTTAGGTAATGAGCAATCCTTCAACAATTAACAATTGGTAGTGGGTCACAATTAATATTCTAACCTCCAAATATTGTAGTAATCGCTTTAGCGATTCATATAGATAAATCGCGCTAAAGCGATCGCGTTAGAAAAGTCACTAAATCTTTACCACTACCTAATAATTAAATGATTGTTAATTATTAATTGTTAATTGTTAATTGTTAATTATTAAAGTCGCCGCCAGCGACGACCGTCGCCGTTAATGAGCAACTCTGCTTCGATCGGTTCCCAAGTTCCCGCCTCATAGAGGGGCATTACTTCTGGTGGTGCGGGGGCATCCCATACCTCCAAGATCGGAGTTAGAACCCGCCAAGAAGCCTCTACCTCGTCCCCGCGAGTAAAGAGAGTTTGGTCTCCCAACATACAGTCTATCAGCAACCGACTGTAGGCATCCGTATTCGGTTGACCAAAAGCTGTATCGTAGCGGAAATCCATATCTACCGAACGAGTCCGCAGAGAATTCCCCGGAGTTTTCACCTCAAAGCGCATAGAAATCCCCTCATTTGGTTGAATGCGCAGAGCCAGAACGTTAGGATTTGCCTGTTTGGCGGCGGACTGGAACATTAAATAAGGAACTTCCTTAAACTGGATGGCGATTTCCGTGACCTTTTTCGGCATCCGCTTGCCGGTGCGCAAATAAAACGGAACTCCCTTCCAGCGCCAGTTATCGACATAAAGTTTCAAAGCGGCATAAGTGGGAGTTGTGGAATTAGGATCTGCTCCTCCTTCTTCGCGATAAGCGGGAACGTTTTTACCCTTCATCCAACCGGAGGTATATTGCCCGCGCACGGCGCTTCTTTCCAAGCGTTCTAAATCTGCCAGGCGAGTTGCCTGTACTGCTTTTACCTTTTCGGTGCGGATGCTATCGGCATCGAGGGAGTTTGGAGGTTCCATGGCAGTCAGGGAGAATAACTGCATGAGGTGATTTTGCACCATATCCCGCAGGGCGCCGGCGGTTTCGTAATAACCGGCCCGCCCTTCCAGACCAACGGTTTCGGCAACGGTGATTTGAACGTGATCGACAAACTGGCGGTTCCATAAGGGCTCGAATATGGCGTTGGCAAAGCGAAATACCATTAAATTTTGCACCGTCTCTTTGCCGAGATAGTGGTCGATGCGATATACTTGTTCTTCTTCGCAGACTTTACGCACGACTCTGTTTAGGCTTTGAGCGGTGCTTAAGTCTCGACCGAAGGGTTTTTCGATTACCAAGCGCTGCTTTTTGGGGTCTTCGAGCATTCCTGTAGCTCCGAGTTGCAGGGCGGCTTCCCCAAAGAAGCGAGGTGCGACGGATAGATAAAAAACCCGGTTGCCTCTGGTGCCGCGCTGTTCGTCTAGTTCTGCGAGAAAGTCTTTGAGTTTTTGGTAGCTTTCGGGTTGGTCGATGTTACCGGAGCAGTAGAATAATCCTTTGGCGAAGTCGTTCCAGATTTCTTCAGATTGCAGTCCGCCGCCAAATTCTTCGACTCCTTCGCGCATGTGTTGGCGGAAGTAATCGTGACTCCACTCGCGCCGCGCCACTCCCACGATGGTTAGTTCGGGCGGAATTTTGCGTTCTAGTCGCATCTGGTAGAGTGCGGGAACTAATTTCCTTTGGGTTAAATCTCCTGATGCACCGAAGATTGTGAGAATTTGGGGATCTGGGATTTTGTCTTGTTGCAACCCTACTCTTAAGGGGTTTTCTAGTATTGCTACCATTTATACTTACTTTCCTTTTTCTATACTTTCTAGTTTTGCCAATACTGCTTCATATTTAGCGGTCATATCTGCTAGCTGTGAGGTGAGTCGTCGATTTTCTTCGCGTAACTGCTGGTTTTCGCGTCGCAGTCGATCGAGTTCTGCGGCAATTTCAGCAGGGCGTTTTTCGCGATCGCGCCGTCCCAGTTCTTCTTTGAGTTCCTGGTTCTCTAAGCGCAACCGATCTAGTTCGGAATAACCGTTCTTGGTAGAGGGTTTTGTCTTTTCCCCCTCTGAAGAAAGATGCCCATCGACCAACTTTTTAACGGCTGCCCCAGTTGGTTTGCCATTGGTAGCTAACTCCAGGGCCTCTTCCCAAATTTTAATTTGTAACTCTGGGTCGAGTTTTGTTAGCGGACGAACTTGACTTTCTTTGGTAGGTTTGGGTATCCCAATTTCTGCCAAATTTTCCATGACTCGGGCCGCATCAATCAATTGATAGGCAGTTCTTCTGGCTATGTTCCACTTGTTTCGACAATAGGCTTGAAAGGTCCGCTCGGTTTCCCGGTAGAGTTTTTGGTTGCGAATCTCTTCTAGAGCTTTGCCAACTTCGTCAAATGTTTTAAGTCCTGGCTCTACAATAGATTCTAGTTCTGTTAGCCGCAATCTTTCGAGCTTTGTCAGTTTGGTCTTGGCTGGGGAGCTTTCTAGCATGGAATCTATTTAATACCATTTCTATTTGAGATGTGTCTAAAATATTAATGCTTTAGGCAACAGGCAACAGGCAACAGGCAACAGATAAGAGACTTTTTAGATTTTTTCTACTGTTGCATGACTTTTTGGAAATGGTAT
>CALKCV010000182.1 GCA_938083405.1 uncultured Microcoleaceae cyanobacterium
ATAAAAAAAGAGGAAGGAGCTAGTAAAAGAAACACCCATTCCCCATTTCTCATGTCCCATTTCCTCTTCTATAATTTCACTTCAATATCCACCCCAGCAGGCAGATCTAGTTTCATTAGAGCATCAATGGTTTTGGACGAAGTTTGATAAATATCAATAATCCGACGGTGAGTCCGAGTCTCGAAGTGTTCTCGGGAATCTTTATCGATGTGGGGCGATCGCAGCAAACAGTAAATGCGACGCTTAGTCGGCAGAGGTATTGGTCCAATAGCAGTGGCCCCAGTCCTATTAGCCGTATCTACAATTTTGCCGCAGGACGTGTCCAATAGACCGCGGTCAAAAGCCTTGAGACGAATCCTAATTTTTTCTTTTTGAATTGTGGCCATTTTTTCTTAAATTGTCCAGGTTCAGTTTTTCAGAAATAATTAAAGAGAATAGAAAACAAAGGAGCAGAAAAGCCACTTGACAAAAAGCCGCTTTTCTGCTTCCTCTGCTCCAATTAAGTTGTCCTACTGTAAGATTTTCGAGACAACGCCAGCACCCACAGTGCGGCCACCTTCGCGGATAGCAAAACGCATACCCTGTTCGATCGCGATCGGATTAATCAGTTCCACAGTCATCTTAATGCGATCGCCCGGCATCACCATTTCCGCCGTACTACCATCATCAGCAGTAAAATTGTCAATAGTACCGGTCACATCCGTAGTCCTGACGTAGAACTGAGGGCGATAGCCAGAGAAAAACGGAGTATGGCGGCCCCCCTCTTCCTTTTTAAGGATATAAACTTCCGACTCAAACTTAGTATGAGGAGTAATAGAACCCGGTTTCGCCAGTACCATGCCCCGCTGGACATCTTCTTTTTGAATACCCCGCAGCAACAGTCCTACATTATCTCCTGCCATTCCTTCATCCAGGCTCTTCTGGAACATTTCCACGCCAGTTACCGTAGTGCTGCGAGTATTCTTAATACCCACCATTTCCACAGTTTCGCCTACTTTCACCTTACCCCGTTCGATCCGACCCGTAGCAACAGTTCCGCGACCCGTAATCGAGAACACATCTTCCACCGCCATCAAGAAAGGCTTATCAATTTCGCGCTCTGGGGTTGGGATGTAAGAATCCACATTCTCCATTAGCTGGTAAATCTTATCTATCCACTCATTTTCGCCCTTTTGCGCTTTAGGATTAGCTGCCATAGTTTCCAGAGCTTGCAGTGCAGAACCAGCCACAATAGGAATATCGTCTCCCGGGAAATCATAATCGCTCAGAAGTTCCCGCACTTCTAATTCCACCAGTTCCAAAAGTTCCTCATCATCTACCATGTCTTGCTTGTTCAAAAAGACCACCAAACTAGGAACCCCGACTTGCTTGGCAAGGAGGATATGCTCGCGGGTTTGAGGCATTGGGCCATCCGCCGCAGACACAACGAGAATAGCACCGTCCATTTGGGCCGCACCGGTAATCATATTTTTCACATAGTCTGCGTGACCTGGACAGTCCACATGAGCGTAGTGCCGACCGCCAGTTTCATACTCAACGTGTGCCGTATTAATCGTAATTCCCCGTGCCTTTTCTTCCGGGGCCGCATCTATGTCAGCATAGTTTTTAGCTTTAGCCTGACCTGCTGCCGACAGCGTCATGGTAATTGCCGCTGTTAGGGTTGTTTTGCCGTGGTCAACGTGACCGATAGTGCCGATATTGACGTGGGGTTTGTTACGTTCAAATTTTGCGCGTGCCATTAATGAGTTCTTCCTTTTGCTTTTTCTGTTTTAATTCAACCTGAATAAGATTTTTACACGAAAATACCTATTCCAGATAGAATATATCGGTCTTTTCGTCGATTGAAATCATTTTTATTAGGAGCGCACCTCATTTTAGGGCGCTCCTAACTTTTTTTCAACAGTCCTAGAACGCGGCTATTGCCTCTTGTCCTAGAACGCGGCTATTGCCTCTTGTCGTAGAACAGGCACTCGAATATAACTAGCCTCTTCTACTTTTTAGAAATTAACCATTGCCTTTAGTCTTAGCAACGATCGTCTCAGCCACGTTCCGAGGTACCTCTTCGTAATGGCTGAACTCCATCGAGAAAATTCCCCGACCTTGAGTTTTCGAGCGAATATCCGTAGCATAACCAAACATTTCTGCTAGCGGTACTTTAGACGTGACCTTAGCAATGCCTTCTTCCGTCGTTTGAGCTTCAATTTGCCCTCGTCTGGAATTTAGATCGCCTATCGCGTTACCCATAAAGTCTTCTGGTACTTCTACCTCGACTTTCATCATTGGCTCCAGCAGCACCGGGGACGCCTTCTGCACCCCTTCTTTGATGGCCATAGAACCAGCTATCTTAAAGGCCATTTCCGAAGAATCCACATCGTGGTAAGAACCATCCACCAGAGTTGCCTTGACATCAATCAGGGGGTACCCTGCAATAATCCCCGATTCGCAGGCCTCCTTCATCCCTTGTTCTGCCGGGTTGATGTATTCCTTGGGAACCGAACCGCCGACTATTTTGGAGACAAATTCAAAGCCGCTGCCCGTATCTCCCGGTTCCAGATCTATCACCACATGGCCGTATTGACCTTTACCACCGCTCTGACGGATAAATTTTCCTTCCGCCCTAACTGCTTTGCGAATAGTCTCGCGGTAGGCTACCTGGGGAGCGCCCACATTAGCCTCTACCTGGAACTCTCGCAGCATCCGATCCACCAGAATTTCTAAGTGCAACTCGCCCATCCCGGCGATTACCGTCTGGTTAGTTTCCGAATCGATATTTACCCGGAACGTAGGATCCTCTTCTGACAATGATTGGAGAGCTTTCGATAGCTTATCCATATCTTGTTTAGTTTTCGGTTCCACCGCCACCGAGATTACCGGTTCGGGGATGAACAGAGATTCTAGTATTATCGGGTTCTTTTCATCGCAGATAGTATCTCCTGTCAAAGTATTTTGCAGGCCCAAAGCAGCCCCCAAATCTCCAGCCCGCATTTCGTCAACTTCTATGCGATCGTCTGCTTTAAGAACGATCAAGCGTGAAATTCGCTCTTTCTTGTCCTTAGTCGAGTTATAGACGTAACTGCCTTTGGTTATAACTCCCGAATATACTCGCAGGAAGGTTAGGCGGCCGTACTTATCCGACATGATTTTGAAGGCCAATGCTGACATTGGGGCTTCATCATCCGCCGGCCGTTCTGCTGTTTCTCCATCTGGCAGAGTACCTTGAATGGCCGGAACCTCTGTCGGAGCGGGTAGGTAATCTACCACTGCATTTAACAAAAGCTGAACCCCTTTGTTTTTAAAGGCAGAACCGCATAGAATCGGCACTATTGTGCCGTCTATAGTCCCTTGGCGCAGAGTTCGGCGGATTTCTTCTTCTGTTAATTCTTCGCCTTCTAGGTATTTTTCCGTCAGGGCATCATCTCTTTCTGCCACCGATTCTATCAATTTGGCCCTATATTCCTCAGCCAAAGAACGCACTTCTTCGGGTATATCGGTTTCCTCGATATCCGTGCCCAAGTCGTTGCTGTAAATGAAGGCCCGCATTGTCACCAAATCTACGATACCTTTCAAGTCATTTTCGCTACCGATTGGAATTTGGATCGGTACTGCATTGGTCCGCAGGCGATCGCGTATTTGTTCGTAAACCCTTATAAAGTTTGCCCCAGTACGGTCCATTTTATTAATGAAAACCAGCCTGGGCACTTTATAGCGATCTGCCTGACGCCATACTGTTTCTGACTGAGGTTGCACGCCACCGACCGAACAGAATACCCCTATTACTCCATCTAATACTCGCATCGAGCGTTCCACTTCGATGGTGAAATCAACGTGGCCCGGCGTATCGATTATATTAATCCGATGGTCGTTCCAGTTGGTACTAATAGCTGCAGCGGTGATTGTAATACCGCGCTCCTGCTCTTGTGCCATCCAATCGGTAACTGCTGTACCGTCGTGGACTTCGCCCATTTTGTGGACTACACCGGAATAGTAAAGAATTCTTTCTGTTGTTGTTGTTTTACCCGCATCTATGTGGGCTGCAATTCCAATGTTTCGCACGCGATCGAGCTGGATGGTACGTTCCACAGTTACCTCCTTTTGTGTTTTTTCTGCAAATTTTTAGGCAATATTTAAGATTTTATACGTTTGCCGTTGTTTCTGTCTTTTTGCCTGAAGTGGCAAAAACTCACTAATCGACGAAAAGACGCGGAATTCTCTCGCCTTTGAGTATTAATACCTAGATTATTAGCTCTAGATTAGTACCTATAGTGGGCAAACGCCTTGTTGGCTTCGGCCATTCTATGAGTTTCTTCTCTTTTACGAATGGCACTTCCCGTTTCGTTGGCCGCGTCCATTAATTCATTAGCTAGCTTCATGGCCATTGTACGACCGCCTCTGGCCCTAGCATATTGAATTAACCACCTTAAAGAAAGCGTCGTTCCGCGATCGGAGCGTACTTCCATCGGTACTTGGTAGGTAGCACCTCCTACCCTTCGTGCCTTCACTTCTACCAATGGTGTTGTATTGCGGACTGCTTTCTCAAACACTTCTAGAGGTTCGGAGCCCGTTCTTTCCTCTATAATTTTCAAAGCATCATAAATTATCTTAGATGCCAGAGATTTTTTGCCACTGCGCATTATGCGCCGCACCATCATCGTAATGAGACGACTGTTGTAAACCGGATCTGCCGGCACCGGACGTTTTTGAACTACTCTACGACGAGACATAACTCAGATTTTTGTTTCAATTGGTTTTCGTTTGCTGGTTGTGTTCCGGGAGCAGGCTTTTTAGACTGGCCCTTATACTCGGGGCATTTAATATATGCTTTTTTCCAGCTTTTCCCAGCTTTTCCCAGCTTTTCCCAGCTTTTCCCAGCTTTTCCCAGCTTTTCCCAGCTTTTCCCAGCTTTTCCCAGCTTTTCCCAGCTTTTCCCAGCTTTTTCTTACTTCTGTTTTTCTTACTTCTGCTAGGGCTTTTATTTAGGCTTTTTGGCTCCATATTTAGAGCGGCCTTGCTTGCGCTCTTTCACTCCCGCAGTGTCTAAAGTCCCACGAATTATGTGATACCTGACCCCTGGTAGATCTTTCACCCTACCTCCTCTAATCAAGACCACTGAGTGTTCTTGTAGGTTGTGACCTATCCCAGGAATGTATGCTGTTACTTCGAACCCTGAAGTCAGACGAACCCTGGCTACTTTCCGTAGGGCTGAGTTCGGTTTTTTCGGGGTTGTCGTGTAAACTCTAGTACAAACCCCTCGACGCTGAGGGCAACTCTTTAGAGCTGGAGATTTAGTTTTTTTCTGGGTTTGTTCTCTTGACGAACGAATGAGTTGCTGTATTGTAGGCATGAGTTACGGCTTTATTTTTTCTCTCCAGTAAGTTCCCTCCCCCAAAAAATCAGGGAGATAGTCTGTCCCACCAACTAAACTTCAACTATAGCCTTAAACTATAGCCTGCATTCTGCTCCCGCCGAATGCTACGCAAATTTTCCCTTTCAAATGCTTTTCAGGCTTTGCGTTGCTTCCTCGTTCGCCATATTTAGCTTGTGGTTTTTTTTTTCAGTTTTATCCGAATCGCCCGTCCTTTCAAACCAACTAATACACCAATCTTTGCCCTGGTTATCGCCTCACTTTAAAAACCAGTGTAGCGATCGCACCCCTGCATAATCTTGAGATAGTTTTGCCTCAGGCCGGAATCCGAATTTAGTCACCGATCTTTTATTCTATGTGGCGGGAGCTCTTTTGTCAACTTTCTATGGCAAAAGAATTACCACAGCTACAGGTAGTAGTGGCCAGATTATTTTTAAATCGAAAGCCTCCTCCCATTAAATCCTCTGAATAATCCAAGGTCAAGGCATCAAAGTAATTGAGATTATCGGCATCCACAACGACTGTTACTGTATCGAACTCAAAAACCCTGTCAGATGGCCTTACCTGTTTGTCAAACTCCATCGCGTAAGAAAACTCGCAGCACCCACCCTTTTTTACTCCCAAGCGAAATAAGTTCTTAGGGTTGTCCTGTTTAGTTAATAAACGAGCAATCTCCTTTTCTGCGGCAGAACTCAAATGAATCATTACTTAAGGGTTCTCCAAAAATTAAAATCTCTAATAACACAATAGTATTGTTGCGCTCCACTCCGTGGAAAAGGAGCGATTCGGTTCCATTATTTATTTGGAGACCCCTAAATAAAAAAGAAATTAGTCAAAAAGAAATTAGTCTATCGCTTCCTCGAAAAATAGTACCACCCAGTGTCAGGTAATGGCAGCGAGTCAATTTAGGATTTGCTCCTGGCATAATCATCTTGAAAGCGGACAATATCATCTTCTCCGAGATACTCTCCATTTTGGACTTCTATCAAGACTAAAGGAATCACCCCAGGATTCTCCAAACGATGAGAAGTACATTGGGGGACATAAGTTGACTGATTGCTCTGTAGAATTTCTTCTTTGTCCCCGCAGGTTACTTTGGCAGTTCCCGACACCACAATCCAATGTTCGCTGCGATGGTGGTGCATTTGCAAGCTCAGACGATGGTTTGGGTTAACCTCTATTCTCTTGATTTTGTATCCTACTCCTTCTTCTAAAACTGTAAAAGACCCCCATGGTCTTTGAGTCGTTACCGTTTCTGCTGAAGGATTTACGAGGGCGGCTAAGTTGGGAGCTGTATCTTTTTCTTTTACCAGTTCTTTTTCTTTTGCTAGAACCATTTCACTTTCTCCTAATGCTTGCTTTTATAGTTAGTTGTTTGGGACTTTTATGGCGCGCCCTCCCAGAGGGGCGCAAGTCCACCTTAGCAAATGCTAAGAGGGTATTGTCATCCTGTTTGGAGCCAAGAGAGCAAGCTTAATCAACTCTTTATTAAAATACGCTCAATCTTTAGCGAATCTTTATTGAAAGGCCAAACAAATCTACAATCTAAAGTTAAAATAAAATTGTAATAAACTCTATTCGCCCTAGCTTTTGTAACTATTATTACAGCTTTTTTCTGGCAGATGAGATTGATTCTTTTTTCTTGAGATTTGAGATTTTGATAATGGGGATAAAGCTTTCCATAATCCAAAATCTAAATTTTGTTGCTGCTGATTAAAAAAGGCCAAAGGACTGCTAAAGCAGGTTACCTTATCGCAGAGCAACTTTAAAATAATAGAGTTATTTCGATAACATTTATTTAAACCAAAAATCGCGATAATGGTGCGTTGCCCCCAACGCCGTTGCAGGTCCAAGAAATCTAATTAGGTTTAAAGGCCTGTGATTTTTTATCTAAATTTTTTGACTGAGAAATTATCTCAAATAGATAGCAGCTCGGTGGGCCTTAGTAAACTGATAAAATTGACCAACTGCTAAAGGAGCCAAAAAAACGAAATTTAAAGGCCAAAGATTCAAAAGAAAAATTAGCAAGTTAGGCCTCAAGGCGATCGCTTAAAATAAACCAGATTATTTTCAGCGGGGACAAACCAGAGACGACGGGCAAATCAACCAATCAAGAGAACAAAAGAAAGATGAACGTTTACAAAGGTCAAAAGTGGTTAGTAGAAGAAAGAGATGCTTGTGGTGTAGGCTTTATTGCCGATCGCTCGGGCAAAGCAAGCCACGATATAATCGTTAAAGCCCTCCCTGCCCTAACCTGTCTTGAACACCGGGGCGGCTGCAGTGCAGATCGCGACTCGGGAGATGGAGCGGGATTAATGACGGCCATACCGTGGGAATTAGTGGCCCAGGACTTAGATATTTTATTTTCTAAAATAGAAAACCTCCAAGTAGCGCTGGGCATGGTGTTTTTACCCCCAGACGAGGAAAAAGCATCTGCGGTCCGTCGGGTATTCGAGTCCGTATTGAGGGCCGAAAGTTTAGAAATTGTAGGCTGGCGAGTAGTGCCGGTGAGGCCGGAGGTATTAGGCCCGGTTTCGAGGGAAAATCAGCCTCAAATCGAACAAATTGTAGTGAGCTCCAAGGAATTAACAGGAGACGAACTGGAGCGATCGCTCTATCTAGCTCGCCGCACTTTAGGAGTAGCCCTCAAAAAAGAAGGTTTGGTCTGGGGAGAAGATGTCTATGTAGTATCCTTCTCTTGCCGCACCGTAACCTATAAAGGAATGGTGCGCTCGGCCGTACTGGCAGATTTTTATACAGACCTAAAAAACTCAGCATACAAAAGCTCGTTCGCAGTATTCCACCGACGATTTAGCACCAATACCTTGCCCCGGTGGCCTTTAGCCCAACCCATGCGGCTGCTCGGTCATAACGGCGAAATAAACACCCTCCTGGGCAACATAAACTGGATGATTGCGCGGCAGTCCCATCTAAAATCCCAACTATGGGGCGATCGCTTAGAAGTGCTAAAACC
>CALKCV010000183.1 GCA_938083405.1 uncultured Microcoleaceae cyanobacterium
GCGCGGCGATCGCCGCGCAACCAACGGAACCAACGGGAATTGCCGCGTTCACGCAAAGGGAACTTTTGCGCTGCCTCAGTTTGGGGCTAGAGCCCGCGGAAGTAGCCGTCGGGGAAGTAGCGATCGCTCCGCTTACCGTCAGCCCGGAAACTAGCTTGTGGTTCGCCCTGCAACTTTTGCTGGAAAGCAAAGCTCCGTGTTTGGCAGTAACAGCCGACTCAGGAGAAATTATCGGGGCGATCGCAGCGACAAATATTTTAAAAACCATTAACGCCAATGGAATGTATGAGACTATTGGTGCGTTGCAGGCTAAAGTCTCCGAGTTAGAGAAAGAAAAATTGCAGGTGTTAGAAAAACAGGAGGTCGAACTCAAATCCGAGGTACAAAAGCGGGTCGGGAAATTGAAGCAACAGGCCGTGGGGGATAACCTCCTAAGCAAAATTTCGACAAAGCTCCGTCAATCCCTAAACTTAGAAGAAGTTGTGGGAAGTGCAGTGAGGCAAGTGCGGGAGTTTTTGCAATGCGATCGCGTCATTATTTACCCCTTCGACCCAGACTGGGGCGGGGTAGTTGTTTGCGAAGACCTCAAAGAAGGCATCAAACCCCAAATAGGAAAAAGGATCCACGACCCCTGTTTTGCGCCAACCTGGGTCGATGCCTACCAAAAGGGTCGTTTGCGGGTAGTTAGCGATATCTACGCCAGCGACATGGCTCCTTCTCATATCGAGCTACTCGAAAGTCTGCAAATTCGCGCCCAAATCCTAGTTCCCATCTTCCTGACAAGCGAAGCAGAAGACGGCGAGGAGTCGAATTACCTCTGGGGATTGATAAATGCCAGCCAAACAGCAGCCCCCAGAGAGTGGCAGTCGGTAGAAGTTCGATTGTTAGAAAAATTAGCAACCAAGGTCGCTATGGCCATCCAAGAATCCAACCTTTATCAAAATTCTCAATGGGAACTGCGGGTTCGCGAAAAAACACAAAACGCCCTCACTCAAGAACGAAACTTACTCTCCGCGATTTTAAACGTTGCCGGAGCCTTAATTCTAGTTTTAAGCAAAGAAGGGCGCATTATCCGCTTTAACAAAGCCTGCGAGCAAATGACCGGTTACAATTTTGACGAGGTTTTTGGGCGCTGCGTCTGGGATTTTCTCCTGATACCGGAGGAAGTGGAGTCGTTTAAAGCACTTTGGGCGATGTTGTTGGCGGGTGACTTCCCCAACCAACACGAAAATTACTGGGTAACAAAAACTGGCAGCCGACGTTGGATATCTTGGTCCAATACAGCCTTAACCGATGAGAAAGGCGAGGTAGAATATGTAGTAGCCACCGGCATCGATATGAGCGATCGCCACCTAGCAGAAACAGCCCTAGAACGGAGCGAAACCGCTTATGCGACCCTAGCGGAGACCGCCCCAGTGGGAATCTTCCGCTACGATAAGGAGGGAAACTGTATCTACGCTAACGAGCTCGCCTGCCAATTAGTGGGACTCTTGCGTTATGAAGTCTTCCGTAGGGGATGGACCGAGAGGCTGCACCCAGGCGATAGCGATCGGGTCTTAGAAGAATTCGACCTAGCCATACAAACTCATTCCATGTTTCGTTCCGAGTACCGTTTCCTTCATGTCGATGGAAGTATGGTCTGGGTTGTCGGTCAATGCCTCCCCCAACTCGACAATCGCGGACAGATTGTCGGTTTTGCGGGCACTATTATGGATATTACCCAGCGCAAGCAGGCAGAACTAGAATTGCAACGGCTCAATGCCGAACTCGAAAAGCGGGTCGAAGAGCGTACCGTCGAGTTAAAACACAGCAACAAAGAACTCCTAGAAGAAGTTCTCCAACGGCGGCGGGTGGAAGCTGCCCTGGTGGAGAGCGAAGAACGCTTGCGCGATCTGTTGGAACACCTTAACGATTTGGTTCAGAGCGTTTCTCTAGAAAGCGGTCGTTTCATCTATGTTAACCAGGCTTGGTGCGAAACTTTAGGCTATGAAGAAAAAGAGATTTATAACTTGTCTGTAGTCGATATTATAGCTCAGGAATATCAACAGGCTTTTAGAGAAGTTTTAAGTCAATTCAAAACAGGAAAACTAAACCAAATCGAACGGTTAGAAATTCCTTTTTTAACTAAAGATGGCAGGGAAATTATCTTAGAAGGAAATATCAACTGTCGCTCGGAGTCAGGAAAACCCACTGCCACCCAGGGGATATTTCGAGATATTACCGCTCGCAAACAAACTGAAGAGCGTTTAAACCACGTACTGCAAGAGTTAAGGTATCACAAACAAGCTTTAGACCAATTCGCCTCGGTTGCTTTTACCGATGCTAGGGGAGTTATTACTTATGCTAACGACAAATTCTCTGAATTCTCTCAATATAAACGAGATGAATTAATCGATGAAAATCATAGTCTAGTTAAGTCTGGCTATCATCCGCAAAAGTTTTTTCAGGAAATGTGGTTAACTATTACGTCCGGGAAAATTTGGCGCGGAGAAATTAAAAATAAAGCCAAAGATGGCAGTTTTTACTGGGTTAATAGCATTATCGTTCCCTTTTTAGACGATCTAGGAAAGCCAGAGCAATATTTAGCAATTCAAATCGATATTAGCGAACGGAAAGAAGCAGAAGAAAAACTCCAACAACAACTAGCAGCGATCGAAGCTAGCGGAGACGGAATAGCCATTATCGAAGAGGATAAATATATTTACGTCAACCAAGCTTACGCCCTAATGTTTGGCTACGAAAATGCTTCGCAATTAATTGGTAAAACTTGGGAAGACATTTATTCTGCCGCAGAATTGCTCCGCTTACAACGGGATGTATTCCCCGTAGTGGAAAAATACAAATACTGGCGCGGGGAGGTCATTGCAACCCGCAAAGACGGTACTAATTTTGTCCAAGAAACTTCTCTTACTTTAACAGAAGATGGAAGCCAGATTTGCGTTGGTCGAGACATCACAGAAAGGCTGAAAATTCAAGAAGAAATTCGTCGCCGCGAAGCACAATTTCGAGCGATTTTCGAGCAAGCAGCAGTGGGAATTGCCCGCATTTCTTTAGATGGACGTTTTCTGCAAGTTAACGAACGTATCTGCCAGATGTTGGGTTATGTTGG
>CALKCV010000184.1 GCA_938083405.1 uncultured Microcoleaceae cyanobacterium
AGTTTTTCTATTTCTGCTTGTCGCTTTTTCATCAAGGGTTGGGTTACCTTCATGCGACGCATATTACGAATTGAGCCTGCATTTAAGGGGTAAAGACCCAGACGAATTACTAAAGTTAAGGCTACGATCGCTAGTCCGTAGCTTGGCACGATCCCGTAGAAAAAATCTAGGATCGGTAACATTATGTTGTTTGAGAGAAACCCGATACCAAAATCCATTATTTCTTAGTTTATTTTTGGGCTGCTAATGTTTTTTTTGTAGTTGTTTTGGGCGGCTGGCTTTTGGTAGAATTAACAATTAATAATTAATAATTGATAATGAATTCAGCGTGCCCAATTCATTTTACATTACCTTCATTGCTGGTTAGGGGCGGAAATAAATTTTTGTTTAATTTCTGCCTACCTAACTACTTCTTGCCAGTCCCAGCGTGACACCGATTTCAACTTTCTTTTTACTCTTAAGCTCTTTACTGCTGCTTAACAGCTAAGAGTCAGATCGGGTCTTTTTTTCAAGCTTTAGTTTCTGTTTGTTTAGCTTTGGCAGCCATTTTGTCATTGATATATTCTTCTATTTCCCGGAAACGAGGTATGGCCCTCAATTCCAAACGATTGCCATTTCTCAGAGTTAGTACCAAATCTCCCCAAGCACCGAAACCACGGGGTACTTTAGCAACTTTGACTATTTCCGAGTAAATTATGTCGGTGCGATCGTTTCCCATCCAACCGCCTATTACTGATACTCGGCGATTGGTGATTCGGTATCGCAGCCACAAGGCCCTTACTATGGCCCCTACTGTTAGAGGAATGCCAATAATTGTCAGGCCTATTAGTAAGTTAAGGATTAAATCTCCTATATGGGGGCCGCCTTCGTAAATTGGTTCTTCTTTAATGCCCATCCAACACCTCTGCTTTTGCCAACAACTGTTCTAATTGTTGCAGAATTTGGTGATAATTGCAGCAGGGCGCTGTTGTTTTGACGACGATAGCCAAATCCCAACCCGGTTTTATTTTTGGCAAGAGAGCCCTCATGGCAGCGCGAATCTGGCGTTTTACCCGATTTCGCACTACCGCGTGCTTGCTCACTTTTTTCCCGATGGAAATCCCTACGCGAGTTGGCGGGGCTGTTTCCCTGCCCTGTGCTTTATCTCTGTCGGAATTTTTTTGGGGGTGAGAGAAAGCTCTTAACACCAGGTCGGGCCCTTTCTGCCGAAGTCCTTTTTCATATACTTTCCTGAAGTCTTTATTTCGCCGGAGTCGGTTGGCTTTGGGCAACATGGCGATCTTTTTTTTGGGCCCTCGATAGTGTTTAAAAAGAAAAAGTTAGACTGCTAGACGAATCCTTCCTTTTTTTCTACGGGCTTTAATTACTGCGCGACCGTTTTTAGTTCGCATTCTGGTCCTAAAACCAGATACTCTCTTTCTTTTTCTACTGGTTCCGCCCAATGTTCGCTTGGTCATTTCTACTCCTTCTAATTTCCTGCGTTTCTAAAATTAATAAAGTCACAATCTGCAATTCTATCACAAGACCGACTGGCGATCGCTTGCATCGAGATCTTTATCAAAAGATAAGGGTTCGCTACCACTGGACTTGCTGCCGACTATGCAGGAATTAGCAATTAGCAATAAATCGCGATACCTGTGTTGGGTTGCGTTTCGCACGCGCGCTACCGACAAGAGGTCAGTACTCTTCGAGCGTGGCCTTTCTATTCAATGCTCAAAACCCAAGTCCCAATGTAACGCATTAAGGGGACATCGCCCGGGGTGCGAATATTGGCGTTGAAATAGTACATCCCACCAAAGCGGGGATTTTTGACGTTATGGAGAACGACTTCTATCTTATTGCCTGCTGGAATAGGTTCTGCTGGGTAAATTTCTAGGAAATGATTTTCCCGGTCCCAGACTACTTCATCTAGGGGGACAGATTCATTTTTGATCCTAATCTCTACTTTGTCTGGGTCAAATGTTCCTCTGTAATAGTCTGGATAAATAATTGAGACTTGGGCCACTGCCAAGTTGAGTTTGCTGGCTGGTATCCGCAGGCGATAGCGGTCCCACATTCCGGCGCTACCGGAGTCCAAACGATAGTTGAGCTCGTTAACTCTTTCTGGTCCGCCGAACAAGGTAAATCCAGGATTACTTTGGGCCATAGTCACCAAGGGCAAGCCGATGGAGAGTCCTAATGTAACTGCTAGTGCAGAAAATAAACGTTTCATCACAATCTCCTGTAGTTTTACTGTGTTTAATAATGCAGAAGGCCAGACAATTTTTAAGTATAAAAACTTATAATGTCGGCGTGCGAGCTCTTGAATGAGGAAAATTTGGTATTGAATGTCAATCCTTAATAGGAATTGGGTTGGCAAGAGCGGGTGCATTCGAGCTTTGAAGCTAACCAAAAAGCAGTGAATTC
Source organism: uncultured Microcoleaceae cyanobacterium (assembly GCA_938083405.1). GTDB lineage: Bacteria > Cyanobacteriota > Cyanobacteriia > Cyanobacteriales > Microcoleaceae > CALKCV01. The sequence goes on from CALKCV010000184.1 coordinate 2,407, forward strand.
TTGTTTTTTTCACTCGGGCGATCCACCCGCGAAAATATCGTACCTCATAAGACAGAAAAACCATAAGACAAAGAAGGCCATTAGGTCGGCATTGCCTCAAACCATAAGACAAGTTAAAGATATCCAGGAGTTTCGCCGATCGCCATGATAATTGTAGCTCAAAGCTAAATGGCGACCGGCCGAAATAGGCCGCGATGTCCTTAAGTTAATTCTGGGCCTAGTGGCCAAAACAACGCAGTCAAACTAAGGAGAGTTGGACAACAGAATATGAAAATAGCGATCGCCAAAGAAAGCCATGTCAACGAACGGCGCGTGGCCTTAATTCCCGACGTGGTAGCTAAATTAGTCAAGCAAGGCCTCGAAATCGAAGTAGAGGCAGGAGCCGGAGAAAGAGCCTTCTATTCAGATAAGGCCTACGAAGAGGCCGGAGCTAAGATAGTGGCCGATACTGCCGCTCTTTGGAGAGAAGCAGACGTACTGCTAAAAGTAGGAGTCCTGCAAGAGGGGGAAATAGAACAACTGCGGGAAGGTTCGGTCCTAATCGGATTTCTCAATCCCCTGGGCGATCCTGCCATTGTCGGACGCTTGGCCGAAAAGAAGGTAACGGCCTTCAGCATGGAGATGGTCCCAAGAACCAGCCGTGCCCAAGTAATGGACGCTTTATCTTCCCAAGCTAATATCGGTGGCTATAAAGCGGCCCTAATCGCAGCCACGGCCATGCCAAAATTTTTTCCCATGTTAACCACGGCGGCGGGTACGATCCGACCGGCTAAGGTTTTGGTCATGGGTGCGGGGGTTGCCGGTTTGCAGGCGATCGCCACTTGCCGCCGTCTGGGTGCCGTTGTGGAAGCGTTCGATATTCGCCCGGAAGTTAAGGAACAAGTCGAAAGCTTGGGCGCGAAGTTCGTGGATGTCACTCTCGAAGAAGACACCGTAGCTGAGGGCGGCTATGCTAAAGAAATATCTGAAGAATCAAAACAGCGCACCCGCGAAGTCCTATGCGATCGCGTCGCGGCTTCCGATGTTGTGATTACCACCGCCCAAGTTCCCGGTAAAAAAGCTCCCGTGTTAGTTACCAAAGCAATGCTGGACGGGATGAAGCCTGGTTCTTTCGTGGTTGACTTGGCCGCAGAGCAAGGCGGTAATTGCGAGGGTACGGAAGCTGGCAAAGACATCGTATATAATGGCGTGACTATTATCGGTCCGGTGAATTTGCCTTCGACTATGCCGGTACACGCTAGCGAATTGTATGCTAAAAATATCTCGGCTTTGCTCAAGCTGATGATTAATAAAGAAAACCAGCTAGAACTTAATTTCGAGGATGAGATCGTTGCTGGTGCTTGCATTGCCTCTATGGGTGAAATTCGCAACCAACGAGTTCGAGATGCTTTGGCTGTTGCTGGTTAATAGGAATAACGAACTAGACAAGGAATATTGATATGACTGCTGAAACTTTAATTGCTGCATTATTTGTCTTCGTTCTGGCATCTTTTGCTGGATTTGAAGTCATCAATAAAGTGCCGCCTACCCTGCATACTCCTTTGATGTCGGGGGCTAATGCTATTTCTGGCATTGCGGTTTTGGGGGCGATGATTGTTGCTGGCGATAAGGATTGGAATGTAACTGTAATCTTAGGTTTGATTGCTGTGGTGTTAGCCACTATTAATGTGGTCGGTGGCTTTTTGGTCACGGATCGGATGCTGCAAATGTTTAAGAAGAAGGAGGCAAAGGCATGAGCGATTTTCTGCCAACAGGTATTCAGTTGAGCTACATTGTAGCGGTTTCGTTTTTCTTCTTCGGACTGAAGAAGTTGGGTTCCCCCGCTACTGCCCGCCAAGGTAATTTGTGGGCTTCTATCGGGATGTTTATCGCGATTGTGGCAACTTTGCTCGAACGTCAGGTTCTTAACTACCAGATGATTTTTGTTGCTATTGCGATCGGGTCGGTTATTGGGGCGATCGCTGCCTATAAGGTTGAGATGACTGCCATGCCTCAGATGGTTGGTTTGTTCAACGGTTTGGGCGGTGCCGCTTCTGCTATGGTTGCCGTGGGAGAATTCTGGCGCTATTTGGCTGCGGCCGACTCCCCTCCCTTGCCTACTACTATTACTGCGGTACTGGGGGTGTTAATTGGTGGAGTCACTTTCACCGGTTCGATGGTTGCCTTTGCTAAGTTGCAAGGGATTATGAGCGGTTCGCCGATCTTGTTCCCACTCCAGCAAATTGTTAATGCTTTGCTGTTGGGCGGTTTTTTGGTCGGAAGCGTTTATCTGTGCTTCCTGCCCTTTAACGTGCCTGTATTCTTAGGATTGGTTGGTATTTCCCTGGTATTGGGCGTGTTATTTGTCATCCCTATCGGCGGCGGCGATATGCCAGTGGTGATTTCGCTGTTGAACTCTTTGTCAGGTTTGGCCGCGAGTGCTGCGGGTTTTGTGGTGATGAACAATCTGTTGATTATCGCCGGTGCTTTGGTGGGTGCGTCGGGTATTATCCTGACTATCATCATGTGTAAGGCGATGAATCGTTCTTTGACTAACGTGCTTTTTGCCGGTTTTGGTTCTGGCGACGGCGGCACTGCTGCTGCTGGTGACGGCGCTAAGGTCGATAAGAACGTGCGCAGTATCGATCCCGAGGAGGGGGCGATGATGTTGGGTTATGCCCGTTCCGTGGTTATCGTTCCCGGTTATGGGATGGCGGTGGCCCAGGCGCAGCACTCGGTTAAGGAGTTAGTAGATCAGTTGGAAGGTCTGGGTGTTGAGGTTAAGTATGCTATTCACCCAGTGGCGGGACGGATGCCGGGGCACATGAATGTTTTGTTGGCTGAGGCTAACGTTCCTTATCCCCAGTTGTACGATATGGATGATGTGAACCCGACTTTTAATCAGACTGATGTGGCTTTAGTGATCGGGGCTAATGATGTGGTTAATCCTGCGGCGCGGGAGGATCGCAACAGTCCGATTTATGGAATGCCTATTCTGGAAGTAGATAAGGCCAAGCATACGATCGTGATTAAGCGGAGTCTTAGCACTGGTTTTGCTGGTGTTGATAATGGCTTGTTTTATCAGGATAAGACGATGATGCTTTTTGGCAGCGCTAAGGATATGGTTGCTCAGTTGGTTTCTCAGGTTAAGCAACTGTAGGGATTCTTTTTCTGGTTCTGTTAAATAGATGCTTGTTAGCCGGGGAAGATTTTCCCCGGCTAATTTTTTTGGGAGCGATCGCCCCTTGTCCCACTTCTCCCCCCAGGGCCAGTCCCAATCAAGATAAGCTCTGCTTATGAATGACATTTCTGCCTGTTCGTTGGGCCTGGGACAATCCAGATAAGCCCTGCTTATCAATCCCATTCAAAACTCTATGAGTCAAACCCCTTTACAAAACTAAACAATTTAGTTAAGGTAGTAATAACGGTAAAGGAAATAAAAAACCACTACCGCTCGTACCTTGAAAAATAAATAACGCAATCATACTATGACCACCACTTTACAACAGCGTTCCAACGCTAACGTTTGGGACAAGTTTTGCGAGTGGACCACCAGCACCGACAACCGCATTTATGTAGGTTGGTTCGGCGTCCTGATGATCCCAACTCTATTAACCGCAACCATCTGCTACATCATT
>CALKCV010000185.1 GCA_938083405.1 uncultured Microcoleaceae cyanobacterium
TTGAGAAACCCGGTTTCTGGGCCCCGACGGATTGCTATATAGCAATTAACAATTAACAAACGAAAAACACAGTAAATAAAGACGATGAAAAACCAAAAATCTACTCAAAAAACAAAAAAAGGTAAATTCTGGGGGCGAGTGGTACCTCGTCTGATGCCAGTAGCGATCGCCCTCTGGGTTTTAGCCACTGCAATGCCATCGCTATCGGTCATGCGCCAAGGCAACCAGGGCAGCGAAGTTACTCAACTTCAAAACAAGTTAAAAGAGTTGGGTTATTTCCCAGACAACCTCAGAGTTACTGGCTATTTTGGCAGAGTGACCAAACAAGCACTGGTTCAATTTCAGCGGGATAATAACCTAAAAGCTGATGGTGTGGCAGGGAACAACACTTTAGCTGCTTTAGGAGTTTCTGAAACTGAAAAATCTGCATCGGAACCTCAAACCAATACTTCTACGTTGAGGGTGGGAAGTAGCGGCGAAGCTGTCAGATTATTACAACTGCAACTGGCAGTTTTTGAATATTACAACGGAACAATTAATGCGGAATTTAACGAAAGTACGAGGACGGCTTTAATGGAATTTCAAAAAGAAAACGGTCTCAAACCGGATGGGGTTCTCAACGCTGAAACTAGGCAAGCGCTTAAAGAAAGAGAAGACGAAATTTTTGCTCGGAATTAATGGTTTTTAATTACAGTAGAACCGTTCGCTTTCAGGACACCGATGCCGCCGGAGTAGTTTATTTTGCTAACGTTTTAGCAATGTGTCACGAAGCTTACGAAGCATCTTTGGCGGCATCGGGCATTAATCTGAAAGCGTTTTTTAGCAACTCAAAAGTGGCTCTTCCTATTGTTAGTGCCAGCGTCGATTTTCGCCGTCCGATGTTTTGCGGCGACAATCTAATTATTGAATTGAAACCCCATAAATTAAGCGATGACGAGTTTGAAATTGCTTATAAAATCTTTATTGGCGATGCGAAAGATAAGCCTGCGGCGACGGCAATTACTAAGCACGTTTGTATTAATCCAGAGAGCAGAAAGAGGCAAATATTGTCTGAAGAAATAATGGAGTGGTTGTCTAGTTCGTAGAGTTAGTTCGTAGCGATCGCTTTAGGGATAGCAATCCGTGCGGAAGCCCTTGAAAAGTTAGGTGTCCAGAAACCCGGTTTCTCAAACAATACCTTCGCCTTTTAGAAAAATACCTACAAGAAAATGGCATTCCTCGCCCGCCAGAAACCGGGTTTTTTCAAAAAACCCGGTTTCTTAAATCTCGATGCTGGCGAAGGTATTCTCAAAGAAACCGGGTTTGTAAGATGTCACGATGACCAACGGATTGCTATATAAATATTAAACCAATAATTAAGAAAATTTTATGAGAACTTATGCAATCATCGGCACTGGCGCGATCGGCGGATTCTACGGTGCAAAACTGCAAAAAGCAGGCCATCAAGTCAGCTTTTTATTGCGCGGCGACTACCACCACGTCGCCGAAAAAGGTTTAATAGTAGAATCGGTAGATGGCGATATTATTTTACCAGAAGTCGATGCCTATAACGATGTCAAAAAAATGCCTAATTGCGATGTAATAGTCGTGGCATTAAAAGGCGACGCAGAATCATTTTTTGCCCGAATTATTACCGCCATTAATAAAGAACAATAACCTAGTTTTGCTCTTACAAAACGGCATCAACATCGAACCAAAGATTGCCGAAATTATCGGAGACAATATTCTAATCGGCGGGTTGTGTTTTGTCTGTTCTAATAAAGTAGGGCAAGGTCATATTCGCCACATCGATTATAGTGCTATTACCATCGGGCAATATGCCCCTAATTATCAAGCTGCTGGCGTTACGGAAGCAATGCGCGAAATTGCTGGAGATTTAGAAAAAGCAGGCATTCCTATTAATTGTAGCGAAGATTTGCTCTTAGCAAGGTGGAAAAAGTTAGTTTGGAATATTCCTTATAACGGTCTTTCTGTAGTATTAAATGCCAGAACCGATGAAATTATGGCAAATCCCGACACGCGGTTTTTAGCAGAAGAATTAATGCTGGAAGTGCAGTTTGGGGCGAAGATTTGGGGTCGGATAATAGGCGATCGCTTCCTAGAAAAAATGCTCGACCATACGGAGAAAATGAAGCCATATTTAACCAGCATGAAACTGGATTATGATGGGAAAAGACCTTTGGAAGTTGAGGCAATTGTCGGTAATGCTTTGGGGATGGCGAGGGAAGCAGGAGTCGATTTGCCGAAGATTTCCATGCTTTATCGACAGTTGAAGTTTTTGGATATTAGGAATAGGAAAGGTTAATTAACAACAGCAATGTACGAGATAAAACGAATGGTTTATCATCAAATGAAAATATCAACATTAAATAAAGTCCATGCCAAGAAAAATTAGGGAGTTCAAAGCGCAGCTTGTTCGTGAAGGATTTGTTTATTTACCCAAACGTGGCAAAGGTAGCCATCAGCGTTGGCGACATCCTTTGATAAAAAAAACATTGACAATTCCAGGCAAGGATGGAAGCGATGTTCCACCTTACCTAGAAAAACAGTTAACAGAGTTGTTAATTAAATTAGAAGAATTAAAAGAGGATTGAAATTTATGAGCCGATATAGTATAGTCGTTCAATGGTCCGATGAAGACGGACTTTTCTTAGTTACAATTCCCGAGTT
>CALKCV010000186.1 GCA_938083405.1 uncultured Microcoleaceae cyanobacterium
GATAATTTTGAATATAGTCAAATATTGAATTTAATTCAACTAGCAAAGAAAAAAACATGACTAATTATCTGGCAACGGTTCCCAAAGCAAATATTTTAGTAGTGGATGATGCTCCAGTTAATTTGCACCTTTTACTGGATATTTTGTCTGAAGAAGGGTATTTAGTTCGACCGGTTTCCGACGGAAACTTGGCTTTAAAGGCGGTAGAAGCAGAACTGCCAGATCTGATTTTGTTGGATATTATGATGCCCGGTATGGATGGCTATGAAGTCTGCCAAAAGCTAAAAGCTAAGTCAGAAACCAGCCAGATTCCGGTTATTTTTCTCAGCGCTAAAGACGAGGCTATAGACAAGGTGAAAGCTTTGAGGAGCGGGGGTGCTGACTATATAACTAAGCCTTTTCAAATTGATGAGGTTTTAGCTAGAATTGATACTCAATTAAATATCGTTCGACTGCAAAAGCAACTGTTAGAAGACAATTCCATTCTGCAAGAAGAAATAGCATCGCGGCAAAAGGCTCAACAAGAATTAAGCAATCACCACCGACTAAATAGATCGATTTTTAGTACTGCCCAAGTTGGAATTTGCGTTACCGACGAGTGCGGACGTTTCGTTCAAGTAAATCCTGCCTACGCTAACATTTATGGAATCAGTCCGGAGGAATTAACGGGGGAGCTATTTACGGTTCATTTTCCCGATTTAAGTTTATCGTCCAAGTCTAAACTAATTAAGCAATATAAAGATTTTATTATAACCGGAAAATATGACAAAGGCGAATATAAAGTAAGAGGAAAAAATGGTAAAAGTTTAATAGTTTATATTGCTAGAGGTTGCTTTGAAAGGCAGGATGGAAAATGCTTCGTGGTGACGACAATTTTAGACATTACCGATCGCCGCCTGGTAGAGGAGGAAAAAACTAGATTAATCGCCTCTTTGCAAAAAAGCGAAGCTAATCTGGCGGAGGCTCAAAAAATTGCTAGAATTGGCAATTGGGAATACGATGTTTTAACAGGAATATTTACTTGGAGCGAGGAACTATTCGGCATTTTTGGTAGGGAAAAACAGGAACGAGAACCTACTTATAAAGAATTCATTCAGCTAGTGATCCCAGAAGATAGAGATTTGTGGCAAAAAACTTTTGAAGAAGCAATTGCTTTCGGGACTTGCTACCAATTTGACTTTCGCATTGCCAGAGAGAATGGGAAGCTCAGAAATATCGAGAGTCGGGGAAAAGCAATTTTAGATCGAGAAGGTAAGACGTGCAAAATATTCGGCACGGCTATGGATATAACGGAGCGCAAACAAGCAGAATTAGCCCTTGAAAAAGAATTGCACCACAGCAATTTGCTGCGAGAAATAACGGAAGAAATTCGCTCCCAATTAGACGCGCAGCAAATATTTGAAACGGCAGCAGCCAAAATAGGGGAAGCATTTAATGTGAGTTGCGGTTTTATTTATAAATATATTGAAGAACCAAATTCAAAACTGATAGTAGTGGGAGAATATCTCGCCCCTGGCTATAGATCGCGTCAGAATTGGGAAATTTCGGTAGGAGACAAGCCCTACCTTAGATTCGTATTGTCGCAAGAGCTCGGTGTAGCATCGAGGGATGTTTCTGGAGAGGCGCTATTGGAGGATTTGCACGATTTCTGCAAAGAATTTGAACTAAAGTCGCTGCTGGCAGCGCGTACCTCGTATAAAGGGGAACCGAATGGGTTAATAGGTTTGCATCAATGCGATCGCAATCGCGATTGGACTATAGAAGAAACCGAACTATTAGAAGCAATAGCAGCCCAGTTAGGAATAGCGATCGCGGGGGCTCGACTGCTAGAAGATGAAAAACAAGCTTCATCCGCATTAGACAAACAAAACCTCCAACTGCAAAACTCAATACGCGATCGCCAAACGGCTGAAATTGCTCTCAAACAAAGCGAGCAAAAATATCGCGCCTTAGTAGAAGCATCCCAAGATACGATCTGGTCGCTGGATGCTAAAGGAAGTTTTACCTTTGTAAACCCCGCAGTTAAAAAAATTTATGGCTATTCGGAAGCAGAAATGCTCGGTCGTCCCTGGACGGATTTCGCAGCCCCAGAGCGGGTAAGCAAAGATAGGGAAGCTTTCGGGCGCATTTTTATCAGGGGGGAGCCGGTTTTCCAGTACGAAACGGTTAGCATCGGCAAAGATGGTATGCCCATCGCTCTGCTGGTAAACGCGATCGCCATCTTAGACGAATCAGGTAAAATCGTCGGCGCAACTGGCACTGCCAGCGACATCACCCGCCGCAAGAATGCGGAGGAGGCTCTCAGGGACAGCGAAACCCGTTACCGAGAACTGGTAGAATCTCAAGATCGGGTATTAGTATCCAGGTGGCATCCCGATACTACCCTAACTTTTGCGAACGAATCCTACTGTCGCTTTTTTGGCAAATCCTCAGAAGAACTGATAGGGAAGAAATTTATAGAACTGTTTGGCGATCGCCAAACCCAAGCCGAAGTCAGAGAATTTATAAGCTCTTTTATCCGCGATCCACATCCCACAACCTTAGAACATATAATGGTATCGGCTGCGGGGGAACGTCGCTGGTTTAATTGGACGGTTCAACCGCTCATAGATAGCAAGGGGCGCTTGGTAGAAATTCAGTCCTTCGGCATCGATGTCACGGAGCAAAAGCGCAGGCAAGAAGCCCTACATTTAATAGTTCAGGGCATTGCTTATGAGAAAGGTACGGAGTTCTTTCGCTCCTGCGTTCGCAACTTGGCGCGAGTATTGCAAGTACGCTATGCTTTAGTTTGCGAGTGCGCCAACGAAACCAAAACTCAGGTTCGCAGCTTGGCATTTTGGCGAGGAGACACCTGGGGCGATAATATCGAGTACGACCTCGAAGGTACTCCGTGCGCCAACGTCATCGTCGGCAACACCTGCTACTATCCAGATGCGGTGCAGGGGATGTTTCCCGAAGACAGGGATTTAGTAGAATTAAACGCTCAATGCTATTTAGGCATCCCCCTAGTTGAC
>CALKCV010000187.1 GCA_938083405.1 uncultured Microcoleaceae cyanobacterium
GCATGGGGAAAGCTTTACGCTTGCCGAAATCAAAATCTTTGGGATTGTAACGAACCAACTTTAAATCCTCTGTAGACTTGCCGGCAGCTTCCGCACAAGCGCGGGCTAAACCCTCGAAAGTTACATATTTTTCTCCAGAGATATTGTAAATTTGTCCGATCGCTTTACTATTTCCTAAAACCGCCGCCATTGCCATAGCTAAATCTTTCACATGACCTAATTGAGTAATATGCATTCCGTTACCGGGAATGGGGATAGGGCGATCGCGAACTATGCGGTCAAAAAACCAGGCTTCTAAATCATTATAATTCAAAGGTCCGTAGATGTAAGTAGGACGAATAGAAGTCCAAGGCAAACCCAATTTTTCCAATTCGGTTTCCGTTTCGTACTTACCCAAATGACGGCTTTTAGGATCTACAGCATCTCCTTCGAGGTGGGGCAATAGATCGGACTTCAAATAAACCCCAGCAGAACTCATGTAAACAAAATGCTGAACTTTATTTTGGAAGATTTCTGCGAGGGGTTTAGTGTCGGATAATTTACGACCGTTGTTATCAAAAATGGCATCGAATTTTTGTGCCGATAACTTTTCTTTGAGTTGGGCGGCATCGGAGCGATCGCCATGAATTTGTGTTATTCCTTCTACTGGCGCTGGTTTGTTGCCGCGATTAAACAGTACGACTTCGTGTCCTAGTTCTGCTAGAATTTTAGTTAAATAGACTCCAATAAATCGAGTCCCACCCATAATTAAGATCCGCATTTTGCCTGTCTTACCTCCAAAGATTACTTACTATTTTGGTTAAAAAAGTTAAAGGGGTGCATCTGAGAAATGTCATTTTTATTCAATTTTACTCGGATTAATACTCTTTTTCAGACCGCTATAGAAGTATTTCCATAGCGCCATAAGCGTTGAGTAAAAGTATTTTTGTTAAGATTCGACGCACCCAAATAAAAGCGATCGAACAAAATTAATACTTGAACCAATACCAATCGTAATTGCAGACAAGTCCGAGAAAGAGTCCGAGAAAGAAAAATAACTTCTACCGCAACTTTTTCTGGATGACCCCGTTTTTATCATAGTAGAAAGAAGTGTAGAATTAAAGCCGCTCTAAGCATAATGTTCAAAGCATCTAAAAAAGCCACAACCGCCAAACCCTCCGGGAGGCTCCGCCTGCGCACCGCCCTAATAGTCCCTTTCGTCTTGCAAATCTTAGCTGCAGTGGGACTGGTAGGGTATCTTTCTTTTAAAACGGGCAAAGAGGCCATCAACGATTTGGCCGCTCAATTGCAGGCAGAAACCTCGGCCCGCATCGAGGAAAAATTGGACAATTACTTAGCAAGTCCCCATCTAATCAATAAACTAAATGCCGATGCCATCAATCTCCAGCAATTAGACATAGAAAACGTAGCTGCCCTCGAACAGCACTTCTGGCATCAACTCCAATCTTTAGATACAGTCAGCAGTATTGGCTTTAGCAGTACATCTGGAATGACGATCGCCGTAAGGCGGGTGAAAAAAGACAAATTCCATATCTTAGTAGCAGACAACTCCACCAACGGCGAGCTCCAGGAATACGCTACCGACCCTCGGGGGCTGCGGGCTTATCTCTATAGCGTGCTGAAAAACTACGATCCCCGAAGGCGACCTTGGTATCAACAGGGGCTCCAAGCACAGAAACCTGCCATCTGGGGAGAAGCTTTCGCATCCCTGCTCGATCGTCGGTTTGAGATCGTGGCAACCCGCCAAGTCACGGACGACAATGGAAACGTAATAGGCTTAACTACCGCCACTCTCATTCTCTCCCAAATGGATGATTTCTTAGAAAGTTTGGAGATCGCCAAATCTGGGGAAGCATTTATAATCAACCGAAAAGGACAACTAATAGCTAGCTCTACCGAGCAACAACCATTCTTGGACGAAAGCGGTAGCGCCAAAATGGTCGATGCCACGAAAAGTAGGGTTCCTTTACTTCGTCTGACGACGCAACATCTCATAGACAGGTTTGGCAACCTCAGCCAAATTAACCGCAGCCAAAAACTTTCTGTTGCTATTGATGGGGAGGAACACTTCCTCCAAGCGGTACCCTTTAGGGATGAATTTAATCTCGATTGGTTAATAGTGGTAGCCATCCCCAGGGCTGATTTTATGGAGAGTATCTACGCTAATACTCGTATTACAATTGGTCTGTGTTTTACCGCATTAATTTTAGCTATTTTCTTGGGTTTGTTAGTGTCCCAGTGGATTATTAAATCCGTCGCCGATTTGGAGGATGCTGCTATTTCTGTGACTAGAGGGATCTGGAATAAAGAGGTGAAAAAAGCTCCCATAGAAGAGTTAGAAACTTTAGGTTTAGCCTTTAATCGCATGGCAAAACAGTTAGAAAGAACTTGGCTGGAGTTAGAAGAAAAAAATCAGGCTTTGCAGGAAGCAGACCGACTCAAAGACGAACTTATGAAAAACATTTCCCACCAACTCCGTACTCCTCTTAATGGGATTATTGGTTCTATTAGAATAATGCTGGATGGCTTTTGCGATAATAAGGTAGAAGAAATTGAATTTTTGCAGTTAGCTGATAAATCTGCTATTCATTTACTCCACTCCATCGACGAAATTTTGGATTTAGCTCAAATTAAAGCGGGTAAACTTCCTGTTAAGATTAAATTAGTAAATTTACATGAATGTTTGGGGGAAGCGATCGCTCTGATGCGACCGGAACTGCGGCGGAAAAATTTAGAGTTATTGACTGCGGAGTTTTCCGAGTCAATTTTAGTCAAGGGCGATGCTACTAAATTGAAGCAAGTTTTTTTAAATGTTATCGAGAATGCTATTAATTTTACCGACAGCGGTTCGATTACAATTACTACTGAGATTAAACCCGGGGTTCAGACTTACGATATCGCCCAAACGCCTCTGGCAGTGGTAACAATTCGCGATACCGGAATTGGCATCGAACCAAGCGTACAGCATAAATTGTTTGAATCTTTTGGTACTCTTAATAATTCAACTAATCCCATTCATAGAAGTTGCGGTTTGGGTTTAGCAATCTCTCGGGGTTTGATGGAATTAATGGGGGGTACTATTACTCTGGCGAGCGAGGGAAAATATCTCGGAACTACTGTAGCGATCGCTCTTCCTATTAGTCTCAAACTTGCTAATGGGGAATAGGTAATTGGGAATTGCTAATTTTCCCTGGTCCCACTTTTTCAGCTTGTCCTTTTTGCCAAACTGGTAACTTTTGCTACAGCACTTTTAAGCCACGATCGTACCATCGTGCCTTACTGGTTCCTCGGAGCGTAAAAATTTGAAATTAAAGATTAAATTGGCGGCTTTTTTCTGAGGATATATGCTATTATAAGCCTTTCAATGGCCACTAGCCTAAGTAAAGATGCTTACCGCTTCTTATTTAGCCAGCAGAAACCCCCTCCCCCTTATTAATGACAGAAGCCTCTTGGCTTTTGCCATAAATCAATAAAAAATAGATCGTTTAGGAGCTGTAAAAATATGTATTCTAACCAAGAAAATCCTTCCCATAAACCATTAGATACTCATACGCCAGATTCTACGGTCAAAACCGTAGAGCTATCTCCCGCACTCAAAAACGCATCAATAGCCGCACTGGTAGCAGTTTTGGCTATAACGGCGGTTAGTTCGTTAATAGTCGGTGCCAGCAATACCGCCACCAGCGATACCGATGGGACAGAAGAAGTGGCCTCTGGTAGCGCGACCCAACCTACAACAAATCCTCTTCGGGATACAGAGGCCACTCCTGCAACTACTAACCCTGCCCTGAATGTCGCCCCCGCTCCTAGTCCTCCGCCCGTGGTCCCAGAGGTTAACAATACCGCAGAAGCGATCGGCAACCCTGGAAAACTGGCTGATTTGAACCGACAACTTTACGATACAGTTAATAATGCTTGGCAGGTAACTCCAGTTGACGCTGATTCAACATATCGCGTCAGAGTCACCGAAAACGGACAAATAGCAGAATACGAACCGACCAACCAGGCGGCGAACAGGAATATCCAGAATACTCCCCTTCCAAATTTAGTAGTGGCTAATAGCCCGGCGGCGGGAGAATCTCCTAGCGTGCCTTATGCTGAATTTGAGGTGATTTTTAATGCTGACAATACTCTTCAGGTCAATAACAGATAGTTTTGATTCTGTGGCGATCGCTAGTTTATAAAAGAGTTTAAAAGCTGCTATCCTCAATATGGGTAGCAGCTTTCGCTCT
>CALKCV010000188.1 GCA_938083405.1 uncultured Microcoleaceae cyanobacterium
AGTCGCTACTTAGAACTACTTTTCCAAGTGCCGTGGAAACTCAGGGGAATTACTTCTGGTAAACCCAAGCGACAAACCGGTTCGGCATCGAGGCGATCGCTATCGAATACCCAAACCTCGCTCTTGTCTCCATTTCCATCATAAACCACCGTTAGCACCCACCCGCGTTCGGGCTCCATCTTATCCGCAACGTAGATCGGTTCCGAGGCATAGCAGCTTTCTCCAAAGTCTGCCTCCGTCAGCTTCCCAGTTTCATAGTCGAAACGAGCGATCGCCCCCAAGACCTCTTTACCAATCTCCGCTTCGGGCCGCAGCAGGGACAAATAAGTATAACGCCACGGTCGTCCGACCTCCTCTGGTGGCACTACCGGAAACTCGCAACAGCGCCCTACCAACTGCTGCAATTCTATAACCTTGGCAGTTTGCGGATTTAGTCGCATCTGCCAGAGAGTTCCATGAGAATGTGTATGTGTTTCGCCTGCGGCCACTTCCCGCAAATATTCGTTAGTTTCCGCAAAATCCCTAAAACGCACGAAATCTAATCTCACCGTTCCATCGCCCTCTAAGCAACCGTTCCCGAAATGCCACTGGAACCAAGGATCCGTTTCCCCTCGACTTACTACTTCCATGGTTTCGCGATCTACTACTATAATCTGAGTTCCTTTCTCGGGCCGCCATTCAAAAGCGTCCGCATAACAACTGCTACCGAGAAGTAACGGCAAAACTTGCAATTGCATCGGCGGTATCAAAAAAATTAGATACGGCCCTGCCATGGCAAAACTGTGGATAACGGGAAAACTATCGAGCTTGAGAGCGCCCTTTTGGAGCGCTTTCCCAGAGCGATCGCTCCGAAACAGATGGATGGTGAAAGTCGGATCCACGCCGATGTTATAAATCTCCCCGGTTTCCACATCTGCGAGGGGATGAGCGGAATAGGGCAGCCCCGGTCCCGGCAGTCCCAAATCGTCTTTACCGATAGTTTCGAGAGTTTCTAAATCCAAAACGTAAGGCTTCGCCCCCTCCCACAAGGCCCACAGGCGATCGGGCAGGGCCATAACGGAGGTATTGGCTGAATTTTTGACGACCTCTTTTTGAGAGAACAACTTTAAGCAATACTTCCAGATCGGCCCTGGATAGGTCATGCCGTAGTTGCTGTAGAGAAAGCGATCGGCTTTTGATTCTGCTAAATAGCCATCGGTTTTGACGTAGCGATAGAGCCCGGTAGCCCCCGCATCGGTAAAATTGACCGCGAGGATCGCCCCGTCGCCATCGAACCAGTGCCCGACGCGCCGCCCCCCTCGTTCCAATCTTCCAACTCCGTTGCGATAGAGAGTCCCGCGCAACCCGGATGGTATGTTACCGCTGAGAATGGGTAAGGGCGCGAGGTCGAATTCTTTGGCTGCGGAAAGTATTGCCCCCGCCCAGGGTTTTTTATTTGATTGTGGATTAGTGGCGATCGCCATTTATCTAGTGCCTCGTGCTAATGTCTCGATCAGTTTAGCACGCTGCTTAAATTAAGAAACCGGGTTTTTCCAAAAAACCCGGTTTCTGGGCTATCTACCAAAAAATGCGGGATAAACAAAGGCAAAAGCGGTGGAACTTGGTATTTGCGTTCCATCTAGTTCTTCGACGATGACGGTTTTCAATTTCTCATCCCACCGCCCCCGAATTTCTTGGCCGTCAAATACTACTATTTTCTCTCCTATTTTCTCAATTTCTGAATGTACGAATCGAACGCTTTCTCCTGAGAAATTATTATGAGGAGTTGCCCCATCGCCGGACCAAACATAGCTAATAATTTCTTTGGGATGCAGTTCCCGTTTTTCTTGATTTCTCGCTGGAAAAACTAAGCGGTTATCCGTGTAATAACTGCCGTAAGGGTAGCTGTAATAATCGCGGTCGTGACCGGTATCTGCTGAGAGTATTTTACTATTTGGATGTTCTTCCAACCAAGCCCCGAGAGTAGTTTTAATAACGGGGATTTTGTCTAAACTGCGATTTACGTTGGCGCCGATAATACCCAAAGCCCAAGGTTGAGAATAGAGAGTATCGTCAGCGCGATCGTACATTACCAGGCAACTTTGATAAAGTTTGCCGGATACGCCATAAGTTGTATTGGCGCGATCGAATGCGACGATGGTATCGCAGAGGGGACAGTAAGAAACGGCAAGCTTTACCCCGCCTACGGTATCGTTAACTATTTCGTGCCAATTCATTATGCCAAAAGGATAAGCCACTGCTTCCCCGTTAATTTCTATTCCTATTACTAATTCCGAGGTAGAAAAAGAAGTTGTTTTAGCAGTGTCAAATTTGGGATTATCTATGGAAGGAATGCCATCTTTGGGAGGACCGCCATCTAGGAGTTGACTTAATTCGATGCGGGTATATTTTTCTAAGTTAGTATCTAGGTTAACGCCTTGCGCCCGCAGAGCGTTTAATTCTCCCTCTGGCTCGTTGAGATATTTGGTTAAATGGAAATAACGGAGTTTGAAATTATCCCAACTTCCTGCCCGTACTACCATCGAACTCAAAGTTATAGTACCGAGTAAAGCAGCAGCGATCGCTATTTTTATTCTTTTTTTCATAATCTCTAAGCAAATTAAAAAAAATTACAATTATAAGCTTGTATTTTCTATTTTAATTTGCCGAGATTAAATTACGCTGAGTTCTAGATAAAATGCAACTGAAATTCAACCCTAAATCTTATGCGATTTCTAAGAAACCAGGTTTCTCAAAGAAACCTGGTTTCTGGATCCCAATATTACCAAACTTTTAATCATCTCGCATCCACCGGAAAACAGAAGATATGGCGCGATCGATAAAGTTATTTGGTCTTTCCTCTAGTAATTTCCGTTGAGCTTTATCTCGTTCTAATTGCAATCCCGCTATTAATTTTTCTCCCTTTTGTTGGCGGATAATCTGAACTAAATAATCGTGTGCTAATTGATAGCGATCGTCTGGTACGTCTGGTATTAGCAACACTAACCCCTCGACCACTAAAACCTCCAAAATTTCATCGAGTTTCTTGGTGTCTGTTGATAAATATTCTGCTATTTGGGCCCTGGTTTTGAGGGGACGAAGATTATTTTTTTCTGTCAGCGAATACAAAACTATAATCGCCTGGCGTTCCTTTTGAAAGCCGCATTCCTTGACGATTCGATCTAAGAAAGCGTCCATTAATTGTTCTTTGGGATTATCTCCTAGTTGGCGATATTCTTCTAAAGTAGTAATACCTCGCGATTGCAGTTCTGCACCGACCAATTGCAACTCTATCGGGCGAACTTCTTGACCTTCTACAGTCACGTCTTTAACTACTTCGTCAATTAAGGCCGGTTCAAAATCCAAAGATGTAGTTTCATTTAAGCTTTGAATCAGACTTTTAGCATTAGCGGGGGATAAATTTCCTAAATAGTAGAGAACTTCTTTAGAGAGAATTTCGTAATTGATTACCTCTTCTAAATTAGTCAGGCGATCGCTCTCTAATAAGTGATGCAAACAGTCCGTCCGCATCGACAAAATAACTTTCACTGAACGCAAAGTCAGACAATCTCGCAAAAACTGATAAAACGGCAACCTTTGTTCTAATTTGGTGCAAACAGCGAAAAACTCTTCAAACTGATCGAAAATCAGCACCTTTAATTGATTTTGTCCGTCATTTTTCCGCAGATTTTCTAAAACTGATACCAAGTTCCAAGTACTCGGATTCGGTTCTCGCAACCAATCGGTATAAACTCGCAAGATTATGGGCAAAATCGTTAAATTCTCGATCGCTCCCGGTTGCAACAACATCGGCAGCAAACCTGCATTAATCAGGGAACTTTTGCCCGCCCCAGACTTACCATAAATAACGGTTAATTGGTGGCGATCGCTCTTAATTCTTGCTAGCAAATTATTAACATCAAGCAGGCGATCGCTCGCCTCAATTTCTCGCGCCACTACCCTTGGGGTGCTATTACTAATTGGCTGTTGTGGGGTTGGCAGTTGACGAGCCCCTATAAAAGCTCGCAACCCATATTGATACTCTATTTTCAGCTTTTCTACTTGAATTTCAGCCGCTTTTCCATTTCGATCTTGCTCGAAATAAAGCTTTTCTAACGCTTTCAAAATTTGCAAGTAAGTGTCTCGGTCTCGGTCTGGATCGGTTTTTTGCCTCGCCGTTTCTAAACGTTCTACAGTTTCCTCCCACTTCTGCAATTGCTCTCGCGATTCCGACAAAAGCGCCAGATAAGAATTATCTTCGCTGCCAATTTCCCAGCGATCGCCAATAGATTGATTTTG
The DNA here is from genome assembly GCA_938083405.1 of uncultured Microcoleaceae cyanobacterium. GTDB lineage: Bacteria > Cyanobacteriota > Cyanobacteriia > Cyanobacteriales > Microcoleaceae > CALKCV01. The sequence continues at coordinate 4,279 of CALKCV010000188.1, forward strand.
AATCGCCAGGGCTAACTCTGCTAAATGATTGGCATGAGCCCATTTAGACCGATGCATTGCCGCTTCTGCTAGAAAGCCATAATCGCGAGCTAGCTGCTCTTCGGAACCATAATTAATATGCCAATCCAAAGCTTTTTCTGCTATTTCTTGCAACTCTTCATAAGCTTCTAAATGTTGCAATACTTCCGCTTGTTTGTTAATGAATTTTGCCGCTAATTCTTCGGCTTCTGCCAGTTCAAATTTCTCCAAACATTCCCCAAAATTTTTGTTAGCGGCTTGCCA
>CALKCV010000189.1 GCA_938083405.1 uncultured Microcoleaceae cyanobacterium
AATTGTAGGGGCCTTAATACGGGTTGAACTCAAAAAATAAGTCTATCGCTCTCGGGGCGATCGAGGGTTCCAACTTGAATAGCTCTCTATCTAATAGGAAACTAATAAAAAAATAGATATTAGAAAGAGCGAAGAAGTAGGAGGGCGGTTTTTGTGGAGATTTTGGGTAAAGCTGATTGTGGTGCGGGTCACCAATGAAGGCTTTGCCAAAAAAACGGGAGCAGGAAACCAATGAAGGCTTTCCCAAAAATTTGCTGCTTTTTGGAACGTTTGAGACGCTGTCAGTTGGAAGGTAGGCAGAAAAAATAAATTGACACTCGCGCTACATGCTCCCCAAAAAAAACTGGGCTTAAGAGTTTGTGGCTCCCCAGGAAGGCATAACCCTGTTTGCCTTCCTGGGGAAGCGCTCCGCGATCGCCCTGGGTGGGTAGTTGCCGCTACCCGGGAGGGCAGCGGCGGTAGGCGCGATCGCCGCAGTCAAAACGCTATAATGATTGTTTTGAAAGTTTCAGAATACCCACAATACGAGGGGCCACGAAAAACCGTGGCTAGAGATGCCTATCGAAACCGTCTTCGGAAACCTTAAAGGTCTAAAATCCAGCCAACTAAAAGAACTAAAACGGCTTTACCAGCAGCGCCTACCGGGCGATCGGCTAACGACACCAGAATTTGCCCAGCGACTCGGGGCCATCAGTACGGAAATAGGGCAGCCAGTCTGCGCCTACATCAATCGTCGGGGGCAAATTATACGAGTAGGCATCGGTACGCCGCGCCAAACCCAAATCCCACCCCTAGAACTACCCCGCTACGGTGCCGGTCGTCTTAGCGGCATTCGCTGTATTGCTACTAATGTAAAATCTGAAGCGCCAAACCAAGGGGCCCTCACTGCCATGGTACTGCAACGCTTGGACGCTATGGTAATGCTGACTCTCACGGGTCAAGGCTTTAAACGTCGCGGTGGTGGGGTGACAGGCTATATCAAAGAAGCCTATTTGGCTCATCTTTTGCCTCCTAGGGATATTTCTACGGAGGGGGAGGAGGAGGTAATGCAGGAGTCTGCCTATGACACTACCAGCAAAGACACGAGCCTATACTCTTCTTTGTGGAGCGTGTCGCAACCTTTAAGCTTAGATATGGCAGCCAACCAGGACTTTTTCGATTTGGTCGAAGGGCTGGAGGCAGAGTTCGAGCGACAATTCGTGGGCCAAGAGGTGGACTCAGACCAAGATAAAGTTTTGGTGGTGGGACTGCAAACCGAGAAAACTAGCACTTTAGAATTTGAAAACGGATTGGCAGAATTAGCTCGCTTGGTGGATACGGCGGGGGGTAAGGTATTGGAAACTACGCGCCAGAAGCGATCGCATCCTCACCCTAGAACGGCGATCGGGGCGGGCAAAGTGGAAGAAATAGCCCTCGCGGCTCAAACTATAGGGGCTAATCTAATCGTATTCGATCGCGACCTAACGCCGGCCCAAGTCCGCAACTTGGAAGTAAAAATCGGCGTGCGGGTGGTAGATCGCACGGAGGTAATTTTAGATATTTTCGCTCAAAGGGCGCGAACTAAAGCCGGCAAACTACAAGTGGAACTGGCGCAGCTAGAATATACCATACCGAGATTGACCGGGCGAGGGCAGGAAATGTCAAGGCTTGGGGGCGGGATCGGCACTAGGGGACCTGGAGAGACGAAATTAGAAACGGAAAGACGTACCATACAAAAGCGGATAACGCGCTTGCAGCAAGAGGTAAACCAATTACAAGCCCATAGATCCCGCCTGCGACAACAACGGCAACATCAACAGGTGCCGACGGTGGCGATCGTGGGTTATACTAATGCGGGTAAATCGACTTTGTTAAACGTGCTTACCAATGCGGAGGTTTATGCTGCGGACAAGTTATTTGCAACTCTAGATCCCACTACCCGGCGGTTGTCTATCCCCGAAGCCGTGACTGGGGAACCGATGACGATCGTGCTGACGGATACGGTGGGATTTATTAACGAACTGCCTCCGGCCTTAATTGATGCTTTTCGGGCAACCCTGGAAGAGGTAACTGATGCGGATGCTTTGCTTCATGTAGTGGATCTATCTCATCCTGCCTGGCAAAGTCAAATTCGTTCGGTGATGGCTATTTTGTCGGAAATGCCGGTGACTCCGGGACCGGCTTTAATTGCTTTTAATAAAATCGATCGCGTTGATGGAGAGACTCTCGCGGTTGCCCGGGAGGAGTTCCCCATGGCAACTTTTATTTCTGCCTGCGAGGGACTTGGGTTGCAAACTTTGCGCTCCCGACTGGGACAACTGGTTCGTTATGCCGTAGTTCCTGAGTAAGTAATTAATAATTAATAATTAATAATTAATAATTATGGTCCTACCGCTTAGATTATGGTAATTTAGTGCTAATAAGCTTATACGCATTTAAAATGCACTGCCCCTGTAGCACTATGAGCCTGTTGCCTCGGGGCCTAAGAGATAATCTCGATCGGCATTTTAAATACTTAAGAGCTTAAAAGCCTAACAAGAAAGTTTTTGTTCGATTGATTTTGCTTAACTACTTAAAGTTACTTAAAACTGGGAAAATTTATGGCTGCTAAGGTTGAAATTTACACTTGGACGAGTTGTCCTTTTTGTATTCGCGCCAAGTCGCTTTTAAAAAAGAAAGGAGTTGACTTTAGCGAATACGTTCTGGATGGAGATGAAGAGGGCAGGGATAAGATGGCAAAACGTGCCAATGGCAGACGTTCTTTGCCTCAAATTTTTATAAGCGATAGCCACATCGGCGGTTGCGACGATTTATACGACCTCGACTCCCGAGGAAAACTCGATCCGCTATTGCAGTAAGAGTGAGAGTGCATCTCAATTCTGAAACGAACTAATACGGGAGTTCCCCCCCGGCCCCCCGATCCTCGGGGGGAGTTTAATGCTGCTTTTTGTCAGTTGTTAGAGGAGGGGGAACTGACAGCTAACAACTGACAATTAACAACTGACAACTAACACCAAAATTATGAAATTTGCATTTATTATCGACCCAATTTCTGTATTAAATCCAGCCCACGATACGAGCGTGGCTATCATGGAAGCAGCCCATATTTTAGGGCACGAAATCTGGATAACAGAAATTGAGAATTTAAGCGTAGTTAATGGCAAAACTCAAGGAACTTTAACTAAAGTTCGCTTGACGCCAATAGAAAGAAAAGAAGACCGCTGGGTGGTAATTAATCCGTGGTACGAGTTAGAAGAATCTAAGACTATGCCGCTGGAGGAAATGGATGCGGTTTTTATGCGCAAAGATCCTCCAGTGACGATTCCTTATCTCTATGCAACTTATTTGCTGGATTATATCGATGCGGCAAAAACTCTGGTAGTTAATTCTCCAACTGGTTTGCGCGAAGCTAATGAAAAGATGTATGCTTTGCAGTTTAAAGAAGCTATTCCCGAAACTATTGTTGGTTTAGAAAAGTCGGTTATTGGGAAATTTTTAGAAGTTAAAAAACAAGCCGTTTTAAAACCTTTGGGGGGTAAAGCTGGGGAGGGAATCTTGTTTTTAGAAGAGGGCGATCGCAATTTTAATTCTCTGATAGAAGTTAGTACGAAATTTGCTACGGAACCTGTTATGGTTCAGAGTTATTTACCCGCCGCGAAAGATGGAGATAAGCGGATTATTTTATTAGATGGGGAGGCGATCGGGGCGGTTAATCGCATTCCTACGGGGAAAGAA
>CALKCV010000190.1 GCA_938083405.1 uncultured Microcoleaceae cyanobacterium
GGGACGCTCGCAATCGTAATATTGCAAATATGAGATGGACCCTGCACGCATTTGGGCATTAATATTTTTGGCTTCTGCGAGATATTAGACCTTAGAGAGAGAAAAGGGAAATGCAAGGCAGACCCACGGCGGACACACCGAACACCCAATTGTTAATTGTTAATTGTTAATTGTTAATTGTTAATTGCTATAAGCTTTGCCCCTACAGAAAATAATACAAAAATTGGGCGATCGCCACTAACAGACCAAAAAAATCCCCCTCCGAAATCTCGGACGGGGCAGGGCAGATATTAGCAGCAAGGATGAAGAGCGTCATGCTTGGCCATTCATCAAATTCTTAAAAAGATTATCCTTTACCATATTTTGGCGCAAAACCTCCATCAAATAATCCTGGGCTTGTTCGCGACTGAGTTGTTTGACTTCCTGGTTTAAGACTTGTAACTTGAACTTTTGCTCCAAACTTAAGCTGTTAGACATTTCCATAATAAATTCCTCCATTTAGAAGAAAAGGCCACCTGGAAAGGGCCATTACTGCTTTTATTTATTCTTAATTGTAAATTATCGTAAAATTTGCTTGACAAACTGTCCGTTATGTACATTTTAACGATAATTTATTTTTGCCACAAAAGTTAATAACCGCTTAATTAAGCTGTAGCGGCATTATCATAAAACAGGAAAACCTAATACAGTTCAGCATATTGAAGCGATGGACGCAATAGAATTTTTTCAAAAAAGCGGGGGCAAGTGGCGATCGCAAAGAACCACCCACCACCTGGCCTTCCGACAAGCAGAAATGGGCAGCTCGGACATCCAAGTGACGACCCTCACGGCCGAAGACCCGAAAGTAGTAGAAATCTGCAAAATGCACGACGTCGATCCCGCCCTGGCAGCAGGTGGGGCCTTTGTAACCTGGGACGGTGCCATGGCCTGGGACAAAGACGATGAAAATCACAAAGGCTCCACAGTCTTCGCCATAGTCCCCGACGCCGACGACCCCCGCAAAGGCAGAATGTTGCGAGAAAGAGGCTATGCAGAAATAGTGCCAGTAATAGGAAGATTCGAGATGGACGACGAAGATGCCTTAATTCTGATTACCGAATACGACACCATGAGTACCATCGAGCGTTTCTGGTTTCCCAGTCCCAACCTCCGCATGCGAACCAGCGCCGTCAAGCGTTTTGGCGGCTTCAATACTTCTACCTTTTGTACCGAAGTGCGAGTAGAAGAGGACAAGGAAGAGACAAAAGCAAAAGAAAGCGCCGAAACAGAGGCCTCCGGGTTTTATTCAGCCTTTGGTTGGTGAAGCGGCTTTGCCTCCCTGCCAGAGGCGATCGCCCATTGAAGGCCATCCAGTTGGAAAAATGTTACAGATTGTTGCAAGAATTCATAAAAGTTAGATCCCGGTCGCCGAAATCCCCTAATCTATAGATTGGCTAGCGATGCCAGTTCTAAAAGAATGGCAGCAACCAGTGAAGGCCATTGGCCTACTTGACAAACCGCATTTAATACAGTAAAAAGGGAGACTTTGACGTGGCGATTCCTTTATTAGAATACAAGCCAATCAGCCGAAACGTGCGAGTCGCCGGCTACGAAATAGCCGGGGAAGAGCTACCAAAAATTTATTCATCCGAAAGTATCCCCTCGGGGTCTGAGTGGGATGAGTTAATTTGGGCAGCCTATCGCCAGATTTATAGCGAACACCAGATCCTCAAGAAAAGCCGCCAGACTTTCCTAGAATCTCAGTTAAAGGACGGTCAAATCACAGTGCGCGATTTCATTCGCGGTTTAGCCACATCGGATCCATTTCTGCGTCGCAACTACGAAACTAACAGTAACTACCGTTTCGTAGAAATGTGCGTTCAGCGAATTTTAGGTCGCGATGTGTACAGCCAGCGCGAAAAAATTGCTTGGTCGATCGTAATTGCCACCAAGGGAGTAAAAGGCTTTATCGACCAACTGCTAGATAGCGAAGAATACCTGAGCAACTACGGTTACGACACCGTGCCTTACCAAAGGCGGCGGGTATTGCCCCAGCGGGTGGAAGGAGAAACTCCTTTCAACCTCAAAACTCCCCGTTATGGCGCATACCACCGTTCGGTTCTGGGCTTCCCCCAAATGATTTGGCAAACTTCCGTGCGTCGCTTTACTCCCCAAGAGAAGCAAGCTAAGGCAGGCGATCCGTCTCTGTACTTAGATACCGCACGGTCTCTCAACGCCAAAGGCAACGCCGTATCAAGCGTGCCATTGGCTAACATTAACATCGACACCATGGTGCCTTACCGCAAGAAGTAATTTCCTATAGTTGGGTAATTTTGTCGATTTGAGCTTGAGGCTTTTGTTTGGAAAGCTTGAGAACTCCTGTAAGGGCGAAGCATTCATTTAAGAAATATTTGGTAGTTCCACCAAGTATGTCGGGATGAATGCGATCGCCCTTACAATTAATAATTAATAATTAACAATTAATAATTAGCAATTCATAATTAACTGGGATGTGTGGGAGTCTTTAGCATGGTTTTGAAAAACAAATATGAGATGCTCCCGATTGAGGCAGACGCACCTTCCCCTCAACTGTTAATTGATATAAGTAGTAGTCCCAAATAATTCAAACAAAAATTTACTCGCTGTCTGGGTAATTATTAACGCTCGATCGCCCCCCCGAGGGAACGTCAATTATTAATTATTAATTATTAATTATTAATTACTTAAAATATGACGCTCGCAATTATTGCATTTAACCTCCGCTACGATAAACCCGACCCGGGTAATAATGCCTGGAACGTTAGAAAAGATGCAGTAGCGGCTATTATCAGAAAACATAAACCCCATGCCATCGGCACCCAAGAAGGAAAAGGACACCAAATCTCCGATCTGCTGGGACTGCTGCCGGAATATAGCAGTTTGGGGGGCGATCGCCGGGGCACTGGTACCGACGAACGCTGCGCTATCCTTTATCGCAAAGAACGACTGGTTTGTTTGGCTGCGGAGGATTTTTGGTTGAGCGAAACCCCAGATATTCCCGGAAGCATTACTCCGAGTTGGGGAAATCATTTGCCACGAATGGCGACTCGGGGTCTATTCGAGGTTGTCGGGGAAGGTCGAAAAATTACTATTATTAATACTCATTTGGATTATAAAAGCGAATTAGCAAGAGACAAAGGTGCTAAATTAATCTGCGATCGCTATAGCAACTTTAACAGCGACGAATCTTTCCTTTTTGTAACCGGTGATTTTAACGCCGAACCAAATTCCACTGCCAGGAAAACCTTTCTTCAACCTTTTTTGAACGGTGGGATAAAATTGCAGGATGCTACGGCGGGTTTAAGCTCGAAAGAGCGGATGACCTACAACGACTTTAGCGATCGCGCTTTTGCCGCGATCGATACTATTTATTACGACAGCCGCCTCAAACTGCAACGGGTTGAAATAGATAAGTCCAGAGTAGATAGTATTTTACCTTCAGACCATTTCCCTGTAGTAGCAGAATTTGGCAATTAACAAGTTCCCAATTATCAATTATCAAGTTCCCAATTAACAAGTTCCCAATTATTCCCCATTTCCTCAAAAACCATTGCCAATCAAAATAAATGGAGCCCAATAATAAGGATGGTGAAATTCTCCAGCAATCATCGTATTTTGAGCTTGCCGCAATGCCTTTGCCTTACTCGCCCCATTTTTAAGAGCTTGATAGAAATTCTTCATCAATTCTTGAGTAGCGCGATCGTCAACCCGCCATAGAGTCGCCAAAGTAGCCATTGCACCCGCTTGTTCTAACTGATATCCAAAACCGAGAATCTCCTCGCCGTTACCTAAAACTCCTCCCACCCCAGTTTGACAAGCGCTCAAAACTATCAAATCTACATTTTCCAAATCCCACTCTTTTACTTCTTGCAAACTGACTAAACTTCCATCTCCAAACAAAATAAAAGAATCTTCTGGCACTCCCTCCACAAAAGCCGCATGAGTAGCAAGATGTACGATCGTATTCTCTTCCATTCTCGGCAAAACTGTCGATCGCGCAAAATCGCTACCAACTAATTTTATCGTGTTTGGAAACGCAGTCACAATAGTTTCCACTTCCACGCTAGCAAAGGGCAGATAATCGTAATTAAATTGCTTCGTTCCTGCTTCAAAATCGAAAGAACCCTCCGTCAAACCCCCTGCTAAAACCTGCCTGGGAACCCTGGGTTTGGACTTAAAATCCATCAAGTTAAGGGAAGTGACATTATTTATTTGAAAGCGCTGGGCTAACCATCTATTTCCATCGTAAAGCCCCCCCAGAGGAATATAACGAAGCTGACCGTCACCTGCATAAAGAATTGTTTCGATCTTAGCAACTTGCAGAGAACTTTCTACTGGTTTAATCAGCCATTCGTAAAGTTTGAAAGCTGGATCGCTGACTTGATTATCGAGCTTTTTATTCCCCTTAATTCTGCCTAAAAGTTCAACCCTTCCCCTGTTAGTTAAAGCAGTACGAAATTGAGCGATCGTCTCCTCTAGTTCTGCCCGAGTCACCTTTACCGTGCGATGAATTGGAGCCCCATCAGCAGTCATTAAAACTACTTCCAATCTGTCATCCAAAACTAGAGGATATAATATGGCAACATTTCCACCTACGTTCTCCTTTAGCTCTCGCTGCAAATCCAGCAAATTTTCGATTTCTAGATCGGGGCTATTCGCGGCTTTTCTTACGTTTTGCACGCTATCCGTTACTTCCTTACTTTCAACAAATTCGTTAACTTCTCCTAAAACATCCTGTAAATCTCCTTCTAGTTTTTGCCGACGCCGTACCGTTGCTCTATCTTCTTGCCTGCTAGCTAATTCTATCTTTCGCAGTTCTACAATTTCTCTATGAATGGGAACCCCCTCATTTATAAACTCCATATATTTTAGCCAAAATGTTTGTTCCGCTGGCAATAATTGAACTCCCTTTTTGGTGCGCTCGTTACCTTCGATTCCTCGCATATATTGGTGAAGTTCTTCTACCTTGCTCAGATCCATAATGTTTTGAGCCTCTTGGGAGCGCCCTTCCTTCATCATTAAGTTCCCGAAAGAGCGATAAATCTCAGAAATATTCTCAGCATAGGATGCTTGTTCTTCTACAGATTTCACTTTTAAATTCGAGCGAATACTTTCAGTCAAATTTAAAGATTGCTTGTAAAAAATTATCGCTAATTCTGACTCTTCTGCTTTTTCAAATAATTCGGCAATATTTGCTAAAGTTACCCTTTGAGCTTCGCCATCGCCTATTTCTTTTTGGGAGAGCAAAGCTTGATTAAAAAACCTCAAAGCCTCTGAATATCGCTCGGTTTCTCCATAAATAACAGCTATGTTATTTAGAGCGTAACTTTCTCCTCGAACTTCGGCAAGTTCTCGATAAATAGCTAAAGCCTGTTGATGCTGTTTTAAGGCTTCTTCATAATTTCTTGTTTTCCGATAAATTACGCCCAAATTATCGAGTATTTGGGCTTCTCCAAGGCGATTTTTATTTTTAATCTGAGCTTCTAAACCTTGTTTATAAGTATTTACCGCCTCCCCATATTGCTGCAAATGGCTATAAATTGACCCGATATTACTGAGGGTTTCTCCTTGGTTTGTCTCATCCCCTATTTCTTCTTGAATAGCTAGAGCTTGCTGATAGGATTCTAGGGCGCGATCGTAGCGACCCAAAACCGAATTCATTGACCCTATTTTCAGAAGAACTCTTGCTTGACTGGAGCGATCGCTTAATTCTTCAGCAATTAAAAGCGCTTGGGTATAGAAAGCTAAAGCTGCGGGATATTTACCTTGAGTTTCATAAACCAGAGCGATTTTTTCCGAAGTCACGCCGATGCCTGATTTATCCTCCAATTCTTGGCGAATGAGCAAAACTTCTTGCAACTTTTCCAATGACTCGGGCAATCGATCGCTTTCCAACTCTTCGAGGGATTCTTCAAAGAGTCGATCGCCCTCAACTTCCCGAGGAGTTTGAGAAAGGCGATCGCTATTATTGCTATTATTATTTAAACTCCGTGCTGAGGCAGCTTCTATTAAGAGTCTCGAAACTTCTACTGGGAAACCAGACATAGCAGACAGCAGCCCAGTTAATGTTAGCAACCCTATATATTGAAAAAATAATTTCATAACCCAAAGTTTATCAAAATAAATTCTATTTCAATGGCTCAGATCGCAATCCGTGCAGCAGTCATGTAAAAAATCAAAGGTAAAAATGGATTTGTAGGGGCAAAGCAGCCAGGGCGGCAAATGCGGTCGCAAAGCACGATGAATAGATTTGGGAATGCAATGTCGGTGCCCCGAGCTCTAACTGGACGATCTTAAATCTATTTTTTAATTTGTCACAAATCGCGCGCGGATTGCTATATTAGTCTATCGAGGGTTTTAAGACTCTTTTTCAGAATCAGAATCTTTGTTTGACACCGATGGCACCTCTGGAGAAACTTGTCCTGACTTATCTGGAGACTCGACTTCCTCAATTTCTTCTGCCGAAGTCAACTCCCCTGTTTTTGGCTCTTCTTCTTTACTCTCAATTTCTTTTGGTACGACTCCAGTAGCAGTTACAGTCACCTCTTCTTCGATAATAGTAACCTCCGGCGTTTCCTCCCCAGAGTCGGTTAGTTCGACCTGAGCGATCGCCTCCTTTTCTACCACGGTCGCTTCCTCTTGTTCGCCATCAGTCGTTCTCACCTCTTCTGTTTGCCTTATCTCAACCTCTGCTATCCCTTCCTCTTCTTTTTGTGTCACCTGGATATCTGTCTCCACCGAAAGCGTCACCTTTTGAGTTTCCGTTTGAGCAACACTCACCTCTTTTGCACCATCCGATATTGTCTCCGGCGTCCCAGCAGTTGATTTTATTTCCCCAGAGACGGACTTAGAGGCAGTTTCCGTCTTAGTTTTAGCCTTATCTTTCTTGCCGAAAGCATTTTTCATACTACTTACCAACTCATTAACTGGCGTCAGTAACAGAGAAAACCCTCCAGCTTTCTTCTTGGAAGAATTTTTTGCTTTTGTTTGAGCCTTATCTAACTTTGCCTCCGGTTTCACCTCGCTTTCTTCCCGCGTAGCTTCTGCCACAGAAGGAATTTCCAATTCCGATTTAGTTTCTATCTCCGTTTGGGTTGGTTCGCTTAAATTTTTTAAAGTCTCAGTAGTGGCAGACTCGCTTGGGGTAGGCGTTTGTAGCACTGTCGGAATTTCTGTTTGGGAGGATAACTCTTCCACCACCTCTGGAAAGTCCGCTACGGATGTAGGCGCTGTTAGTGTCTCCTCTGGAGTTGCTTGAGTTGCTACTGGTGCAACACTTTCGTTAGCTTCTGCTTGAGTTTCTGTAGTAGAGACAGACTTTGGAGTAATTTTTGTTTGAGGTTTTGTCGTTACCTTTGCTTTACCCCCCACTCCAGGAAACTTAAAAGATTTGCCCGTACTTTCTTTACTGGGTATTTGAGTTTGGTCCGCCGCAGGAGCGACAAGTCGCCGCAAGGTCAGAGTTTGCCAGCCAAACCAACCTAATAGACCAACACTGGCCATTTGACCCAAAAGAACTGCACCGGTAATCCGTCCGGCACAGGTCCATAATATTAAGGCATAAAACAATCCCAAACCGCTCCACAAGAAGTCGCTTTTGCGATGGACTTCTGGAAAGAAAAAGGCAGCCATGTAAATACCGAAACTACCCAGACCCACAGCAATGGCCAAAATGTAAGCTAACATAAAATTAAATCTCCTACTGCTGAAATAAACGCTTAAATCCTTATCATTTTATCAATACCTTCGCCAAAATAAAAAATACTATTCGTAGGTA
>CALKCV010000191.1 GCA_938083405.1 uncultured Microcoleaceae cyanobacterium
GACGGTGTAATCTTGAGTACCGACATATTTTTCCAGGGCCAAAGTAGATTCTGGAGGCACCAGATGGTCTTTTTCTGCATAAACATTAAGAACGGGCATCTTCACGTTTTGAAGATTGACGAGGCGATCGCCTATTTTCACTTCACCCTTAATTAACTTGTTTTGCTGATAGAAATCCTTCTGGAATTGTCGGTAAGCTTCCCCTGCCTGATCGGGACTGTCGAAGATCCATTTTTCCATGCGCAGGAAGTTGATTAGCTTCTTTTCATCCTCCATAATATCTGGCAGGTCCAAATATTTATCGTACCCTAATTGCAGGGGTTTAAGCATCAAAAACTCCGCATTAAGCAAATCTCCGGGAATATTTCCCAAAGCATCGACCATCAGATCGATATCAACAGCATCGCTGCCAATAGTACATCCACCGCGCATATTCAGCAGACAATTAGGCATCTTAAAATCGACTGGAGTTACAGTCAAAACCACATTTTTGACTTTTTCTGGGTAGAGGGAACTGTAGCAAAGACTAAAAGTTCCTCCCTGGCAAACTCCCAAAAGATTTACCTTGTCTGTATTATGTTTTTCGCGGACGACATCGACGCAATTATTAATGTAACCATTGATGTAGTCATCAAGAGTCAACCAGCGATCTGCCCGAGTGGGATAACCCCAGTCAATCAGATAAACATCTAATCCCAGTTTGAGCAAATTAGCAACCAAAGACCTTCCTTCCTGAAGATCCACCATATAAGGCCGGTTCACCAAAGCATAAACAAGGATAAGTGGAACTTTCAACGGCTTTTCTACCGCAGATTTAAAGCGGTAGAGTACCAACTTATCCTCTCGGTAAACCTCTTCTTTCGGGGTAAAACCGATATTAATGTCGTCCTCTCTTAGTTTGGTTAAGTTTTCTATTCCTGTTACCATTTTTTTAGTTAACTCCGCGTATTCGTGGTAAAATTTTTCCCAACCCATCTGGGTAACAATTGGAAACACGATAGTTTTTGCCTCCATAGTTTGGCAGGTATCAATGGGAGCATCTCATCGAAGTAAAAATCACAAAAAATCAATGCTTGCTTTTTTTGTGGTCAGTTGGAGCGTTGTTGGTCGTCCCACTAGCAAGGTTCCAACTGACAACTGACATGCGTGCGTCTAATTCGCGGGCAAGATCAAAATTGAGATGCTCCCGGTATCAATTAACAATTAACATTTTCTTGCTTAACAATTAAGTTCCTTGTTTCTTGCTAATCGTTATTACCTACCATCAACTGAAAAATAGGGTGCTTCTCAACTTTGAATAAAACCAATAACTTACTACTTTTTCTTAGTTGTTAATAGTCAGTTGTTAGTTGGCATAAAAAGTTTACTCGCAAAGATGAGATGCACCGGAAAGATTGAAGCGATCGGGTATTTTAACGGCTTCGATCTTTCTTGCTAGACTTAGTAGTAGAAGTTTGAAGTTTTTCTGCTTTTACTCCTGCTTCTACTGCAACTTCTGCTGCTGCTTCTGCTTCTTTTTCTGCTGCTGACAAGCGTTTTTTCAGCGATTTTACCTCCTTGCGCAATTCGTAAACATTGCGATGGATCTCGTCAACTTCGCTCCTCACCGGCATATTCATCGTTTGCATCCACATTTCCATCAGTTCCTGCTGCTGGAGTCGATAATAATTCAGAGCGTTAAGTAATTTACCGCGAATTTTGAGATTTTCTTCCTGAGAGAAAGTTTGCTCGTAATTCTCGTCAACTATACGACTCCACATCTGCTGAAACTTTCGCCAGTCATCAACTTTTTCGCCCTTTTGTGTTAAAGCAACTAATTGTTGCATCAGTTGCTCGAAGGAGCGAACTTGAATTTGGTTTAATACCGCTCCCGAGTCGATACTGGCTCTATAGAGATTTGTCCAGGCTTCAAAGGCTTTCTGCAATTTAGCATTAAACCCGCGAGCGGGCCCGACGCTGGGGCTTTGCAGCAAGTTGCCCAGGGTCGGTTTGTACAACATATCCCAATAAAGATTGTTGAGGTCGATCCAAGGTTGGCTGTTACCAGTGAGGGTTTGACTCAGAGGGTTCATAGATGCCCCCCAATAATTCCCCAAAAGCTCGTTGAATTTTTGGAACTGCTGAAAATACATTTGCCACAACTTGTTGGTATCTTCAGCTAATTTGGAGGGATCGCCAGAGAAGGCGTTTAACTGTTTGCTGAATTCTTCGGTGTAGTTTTTAGATGTCTCTTGCCAGTTTTGACCGCCTTGAAACTGGTTGAGAATATCTTTCCAGGCATTAAAGGAATAGAGCAAAGGGTTAAATAGTGTTTGGTTGCCGTTGCCAAAGGGTTGAGCAAACGGCGAGGTAAACGGCGAGCCAAAGTTGGGGATGTTGGGGATGTTGGGGATGTTGGCTTGGTTTTGATATTGGCTGGCTGCTGATGTGGTTAAGTCGTACCAGTTTTTCCACATTTGGGTGGTGGTATTAAACCAGGCGTTCATCATCTCATTGGTTGCGTTTGATTCCATAGTTTTTTCTGTTGTTGATTAGATTATTTGCGCGGGAGGAACGGGCAAGAGAAACAGGCGAGGTCTGCCTGTTCTACAGCCTCCCCCCGTAGAACAGGCCGACCTCGCCTGGTCCCAAGTTTTTAGGTATGATGGGCGCCGTTAACGCGCAATACTTCCCCAGTAACGTAGCTGCTGGCGACTGGGGAGAGCAAAAATGCTACTGCCCAGGCAATGTCTTCCGGTTCGCCGAAGCGACGGAAAGGTATTTCGGCGGTAATTTTGTCTTTTACTTTGTCAGGAAGACTTTTGACCATTTCGGTGTTGATGAAGCCGGGGGCGATCGCGTTGGCGCGGACTTTCTTGCGGGCAGCTTCCCGGGCGAGGGATTTCATGATGCCGATGACGGCGGCTTTGGTGGCGGCGTAGTTGGTTTGACCGGCGTTGCCGCGATCGCCTGATATAGAACTAATCCCTACGATGGAACCGGACTCCCTTTCGTACATCCCCTCGATAAAGGGTTGAATGCTATTTTTCACGCCTTTGAGGTTGACTGCGATGACTTTATCCCAGTCTTCGTCGGTGAGTTTGGCGAAAAAGTTGTCTCGGGTAATGCCTGCGTTGGCGACGACTCCGTACACTGGTCCGAGTTTTTCTTCTATTTCTTTGCCCGCTGCCTCCATGCTTTCTAATTTGGTGACGTCGGCTTTTAATGCCAGGACTCCTTCTGGTGGTTCGCTGTCGATGACGTCGATGTAGGCGACTTTTGCTCCTAATTCTACGAGTAGCTGAACGATGGAGGCGCCGATGCCTCGGGCACCGCCAGTTACTACTACTACTTTGTCTTCTAATCCTAAAGATACCATGACGATTTCCTCCTAAAATTTGTGCGTGTTTTTCAATTAACAATTAACAATTAACAATTAACAATTATTAATTATTAATTATTAATTATTAATTAGATTCTTTCTACTGCTAAAGCAGTACCGCCGCCGGTTCCGTGACACAGTGCGCCGAGACCGAGGGTTTTGTCCTGTTCTTTTAAGACGTTGAGTAGAGTTACGATAATCCGAGCTCCAGATGCGCCGATGGGATGCCCCAGAGCGATCGCTCCTCCGTTGACGTTGAGCTTGTCGTGGGGGACGTCGAGCATGGTGTGGAACAACATATTGCTGACCGAGAAGGCTTCGTTGTTCTCGAAGAGGTCGAAGTCGGAAATGCTCATTCCTTTACGTTCTAAGAGTTTCTTAGCTGCGAAGATAGGCACTTCTGGGAACCTCCAGCTTTCGCCGCCGGCCCAGGCACCGCCGATGACTTTGGCTATGGGAGTCAGTCCGTATTTTTCCACGGCAGCTTGACTGGCTACTACTACTGCTGCTGCCCCATCGGAGATTTGACTGCTGTTGCCTGCGGTTAATACTCCTTCTTTGGTAAAGGCGGGTCGCAATTTGCCGAGGCTTTCTAAGGTAGTCTCTGCCCTAATGCCTTCGTCTGCATCTATTATTTGGGTGCCTTTTTTGCTCTTTACTTCTATGGGGACGATTTCGTTTTTGAAGGCACCTCGTTCTGTGGCTGCTGCCGCCCGCTGTTGGGAGTATAGGGCTACTCCGTCTAGGTCTTGGCGGGTGAAGCCGTGTTCTGCTGCTAGCCTTTCGGTTTGGTCTCCCATGCCTTCTCCAGTGGTGGAGTCGGTGAGTCCGTCGTAGAGCAGGATGTCTTGTAGTTGCTCTGGGGCTCCCATGAGGAATTTGTAACCCCATCGGGCGCGATGGGAGAGGAAGAAGCCTGTTTGGGACATGCATTCGGTCCCCCCTGCGAGGATGAGGTCCGCTTCTCCTGCTTTGATGGCCGTGGCGGCGTTGATTATGCCCATCATGCCGGAGGAGCATACCATGTCTATGGCGTAGCCATCCACTGTTGGGGGAATGCCGGCTTTGAGGGCCGCTTGCCTGGGGACTAATTGGCCGTGTCCGGCTCTGAGGACGTTGCCCATAACGTATTGGTCTAGGGCTTCTGGGGGTATGCCGGCTCTTTCTACGGCGGCTTTCATGGCGGTGGCCCCTAAGTCGCTGGGGGAGAAGCCGGAGAGTCCTCCGCCGAAGCGACCGAGGGGGGTGCGTGCTGCTGAAACTATGTAGGCATCAACCATTTTTTGCTTCCTTTTCTGCTGAACTGCAAACTATTTGGGTTTTATCACGGCTTGGGGGAGCGATCGGTTGGCTACCAAAAGTTTTAAGATTTTTGCTCTTGGCCATTGGTTGGGGGAGGGATTTGTCAAGGGATTTTATAACTGATTTTGGCAAGGGATTTTGTAGCGGATTTAACGGATGGGAGCTTCGCGATCGCCCAGAAACCAGGTTTCTTAAACTCTATGAGTTAAAATAATTCATTAATTGTTTTTTTTAATTGCGAGGAAATTATGAGTAATTCTTTGTTCGGGCGATCGCGATCGCGAAGCATCGACGCTACCATTTTTGCCACTGACTCGCTCCTACTACTATCGAGCTAGTCGGGAAATTCGCTCTCTTAAAATTTGCCCTCGACCGGAATTTCTGGCAACAGAAGATAGAAAAGCAGGAGCAATTTCCATCAGGGTTTCCATTTCGGCAGCAAACCACTCGGACAAAAACTCCCTCACCTCAGCATCAGCTTGCCCCACTTCTTCCTCTAAAGCAAAACGTCCGTCGAGCAAGCTGATGATGTCTTCTATGTCGGTGCTATAGTAAAAACTACCTTCACCCCTGCCGATAAAAGCTTCTATTTTCGATGCCACTAGATAAGGAGTGGAAAAAATAAGAATTTCTCTAGCACTGGGGAGTCGATAGGGAATAGAATTAGCAATTCCAGGTTTGTACCAACGATTGGAAAATCCCAATACCGACTCGTCGCAAGGCATGATATCGATGGAAATGTCTTGATACCGCCACCGACACAGAGGTGCCCCCGACTCCGTACTTTCGCTCAAACCTTGGTTTCGCAGCAAGTCGCAAAGACGATAATACTCGCTTTTCGAGACAATTTCGATCGCGCAATCTACATCGTCAGTGGGTCGAATGTCAGGGGCAGAAACAGCATCCAGGTAGAGGGATATAGTTGCTCCTCCCGTAAAAACTATGGTTTGGGGGACTCCTGCTAGTACCTCGGCAACTCGTTCGAGTATTAATAATTGTCGTTCCATCATGCTGTTATTCTTTGAGAAAGTTCTTTAGCAGCTAAACGCCGTTCTCTAACCCTTCCCACTCGAATAGCGTCGATTAAACTCAGCAATGCATATAGTTGCGGGTCGTTTTGGACTGCTATGGGAACGGATCGGTATAGAGGGGCGATCGCCTGTCCTCTAATTTTGCCCGTTGGTGTGGGCCAAACGTAAGCGTCGCTGTCGTCCGCCAGCAGCAAGCTTTTCAAGGGTTCCGCCGAATGTGCGGTGGGCAGTCCTCGGGCTAGAACTCCCGGGGTGGCGTAGAAGGCATAGCGCAACCCGTGAACTAGAAACTCCAATAAAGGTTGTTTGTTAATTTGTCGCTTGTCGCTGTCATACAAACCGCTGGCATTGCCTCTTTTCAAGGCTGCATGAA
>CALKCV010000192.1 GCA_938083405.1 uncultured Microcoleaceae cyanobacterium
ATCCAAGTTTGCCTCGAAAGTCTCAGCCAGGAACCGGATATGCCAGCCGAGTTGCAACAGGTCATGCTGGAGACGGCTTTAACAGATGCGGAACGAATGCGCAAGTTGGTCCAAGACTTCCTTACTTTATCGGACTTGGAAAGCAACCGAGTTCAGTGGAACTTGGAATCTTTAAGATTGCAAGAATGTATCGATCTTGCTCTGAGCAGCGTTCGCATCCACCAGTTAGATCGGGACTTACCGAAAATTACTACTAAAGTCCCACGGCAACTGCCACTGGTATTAGCGGATGGAGAGAGGTTGGTAGAGGTAATTTCTAAGCTGCTCGACAATGCTTGTAAATTTACTCAACCTAACGGAAAAGTAACTATTGAGGCTAATACTAACGGCAGCAATATGTTAGAAATTACCGTGTATGACAACGGTCGGGGCATCGAGCCCAAACGTTTAGAAGTAATATTCGATCGCTTTTATCAAGAGGAAGGAGCCTTAAGGCGAACTGTTGGCGGTACCGGTTTGGGTTTGGCAATTTGTCGCCAAATTATTACTCGTTTGGGGGGTAAAATTTGGGCTGAGTCGGCGGGGAAAGATAAAGGTAGCGAGTTTCATTTCACAATTAAAATTGCCGAAAACGGGCAAAAATCAAAGACTAAAACTACCACTAATAAGCGTCCTAGTAGTAACAGACAAAGAAGGAAAAGAACGTAAAAATATAACGTAGAACGCGGAAGAATGCCTCTTATCCGAAACTTTGTTAGTTGTTAGTTGTTAGTTGTTAGTTGTTAGTAGGAACCTTGGAACGCAGGTAATTTCCTGGAACCTCGAACCTCTGGAGACCTCCTAGCACCCTTGACTCTGACCTTAAAAAGAACTCCAGAAGTACCCTTGGTCTCTTTTGAAGTAATTAATAATTAATAATTAATAATTAATAATTGTTGGACGTTTCGTTCTAGTGGCGAGTTACCGTGAATAATTGCCCCGGAACTGAAGAAATTTTTCTCACTGCCATTCCGCATGCCGAACTACTTAAGAAGTGGCCATGATGGTGAAACGATCGCTTTTGTAACAGTTAGTTACAAGTTATTAGAGAAAGGCAAGCTGGATGTTACGATTCGAGAAAAAGCTTTAGAAGAGGAATCTATGGCAGAAGAACTAACGGGACAACCGCCAAAATTCGGTGGCAGCACTGGCGGCCTACTCAAAAAGGCCGAGATAGAAGAAAAATATGCTATTACCTGGAACAGCGCCAAGGAGCAAGTATTTGAAATGCCCACAGGTGGGGCAGCAATTATGAATGAAGGCGATAACCTGCTGTACTTGGCCCGCAAAGAGCAGTGCTTGGCTTTAGGCACTCAGTTGAGGACCAAATTCAAGCCCAAGATAGAAAATTTCAAAATCTATCGGGTTTTCCCCGATGGTTCCAACGAGTACCTGCATCCCAAGGATGGTGTATTTCCTGAGAAGGTTAACGAAGGCCGTCCTTACGAAGGCAAAATCGAGCGGAATATTGGGTCCAATCCCGACCCTGCCAAAGTCAAGTTTACAGGCAAAGCCACTTATGAGGTTTAAAGACAGGAAGACTTGCCAAAGGCAGTCTGTCGCTCTCTAGTAGTAAATACCTGTAATATTTAAACTCAGTCTCGGATGGTTATCTTCTGGGACTGAGTTTTTAATTTGATGGTCTAAGATAAAAGCGATCGCCTTTATCGAAGAATCTCCTGCAGTTGCAAACCCGAACGGAAAAGATGAATGCAAGGCAGAACAAGACGGACACGCCGTTCCGCTCAATTGGGAAAATGTTAATTGTTAATTGTTAATTGTTAATTGATATGATCTTTCCAGACTTCACCCAATTTTCAGAACTTGCCAAAGAAGGTAACTTTGTCCCGGTTTACCAAGAATGGGTAGCGGATCTCGATACCCCCGTCTCTGCTTGGTATCGCGTTTGTGCGGGGAAACCCTACAGTTTCCTGCTGGAATCTGTCGAAGGTGGGGAAAATATCGGGCGCTATAGTTTCCTTGGGTGCGATCCTTTCTGGATAGTAGAGGCAAGGGGCGAGCGAGCGACCCAAACTTACCGCGACGGAACTGTAAAAGAATTTACTGGAGACCCTTTTCAAACTCTCGCCAGTTGTTTAGAACCCTATCGGCCGGTGACGTTGCCCCAACTCCCTCCGGGAATAGGGGGGTTATTTGGTTTCTGGGGTTACGAACTAATTCGCTGGATCGAACCTCGGGTCCCCGTTTGCGCCCCAGAGGAAACGGACTTGCCGGATGGGTTGTGGATGCAGGTGGATAACTTGCTGATTTTTGACCAGGTAAAGCGGAAAATTTGGGCGATCGCTTATGCGGACTTACGAGACCCAAATGTAGATCTAAAGGTCGCATATCGGCAAGCTTGCGATCGCGTTTCCCAATTAGTGGATAAACTCCAGTCTCCCCTGTCGGAGCAAAGCACTCTTTTGGAGTGGACTCCACCAGGAACGGGAAATACGGAATTAGAATATACGAGCAACACTGATGTCGATCGCTTTTGCGCTAATGTCGAAAAGGCAAAAGACTATATTAAAGCGGGGGATATTTTCCAAGTGGTACTCTCCCAAAGACTCTCGGCAGAATATACCGGCGATCCTTTTGCCCTTTATCGTTCCCTGCGGTTAATCAACCCCTCTCCTTATATGGCTTATTTTAACTTTGGGGATTGGCAGATTATCGGTTCTTCTCCCGAGGTGATGGTAAAGTCGGAGCGAACGCCTGACGGCAAACAATTAGCGATCGTGCGTCCCATCGCCGGCACTCGCCCTCGGGGTAAAACTTTTGCTGAAGATGAAGCTTTGGCTTTTGAGTTGTTGCAAGATCCCAAGGAACGAGCGGAACACGTTATGTTAGTGGATCTCGGTCGTAACGACCTCGGGAGAGCTTGTCGCATGGGGAGCGTGAGGGTTGACGAGTTGATGGTTATCGAACGCTACTCCCACGTCATGCATATTGTTAGTAACGTGGTGGGAGAGTTGGCGGAGGATAAGACGGCGTGGGAGCTATTAAAAGCTTGTTTCCCAGCGGGTACCGTTAGCGGATCGCCGAAGATTAGAGCGATGGAAATTATCCACGAGTTAGAAGGTTGTAGGCGGGGGCCTTATTCCGGCGTTTATGGATTTTATGATTTTGAGGGGCAGCTAAATAGCGCGATCGCTATTAGAACTATGGTGGTCCGCCCGGAGGGCGATGGCAAACATATTGTTAGCGTCCAAGCGGGGGCCGGTTTGGTGGCGGACTCGGTGCCGGAGACTGAGTACCAGGAGACTCTTAATAAAGCTCGGGGTTTGTTGGAGGCGATCGGCTGTTTGCAGGGTAATAGTTAGTTTTCAATGCTTTGCCTGTTATCCGCATTTTATTAAATCCTCATTCCTTACGCGGCGCAACTAAGGCGGCGGAGGCGATCGAGCAGTAAGGTTACGCGGCGCAACTAAGGCGGTTGCCGCTTGCGAGCCCGGGACTAAGGGCTTGCAAGCACTAAAGTGACGTTGAAAACGATTAGGGACTAGCAATTTAATAAGATATCGGTGGAGCGGTGGAGGTTGGGTGGAGCGAACCTACTCGGGACCGGTACTTTATTTTTTTGCTACTCCCTTATCTCTAAGTTGCACTAATTTAGAGTAGCTGCGCGTATCTTAATTTAGAATCAAAAAAAACGTCCCCATTTTACCAGGGAGGCGTTTTTTTTTGACCGGAGGAGGAGCGATCGCAACTTTCGCTTTTTTCTGTGAGATTCCGCGATCGCTCCTCCAGCAGAACCTGCATCGTCGAACAACTGGAGGCTGTAGGTTTGACTCCGGCAGAAATATTGCCATCTCTCCACCTGCAAAGTTTATGATTCGTTGTTATCTGTCTGGGGAATAGAAGCGATAAACTCATCCAGAGAGTTCGCATCTACAAACAAGTCCCCCAGTTTTTCTAAATCCTCCACACTTAAAGAGCGCCAGGTCGCTAGTAAAGATTCTGGCAAATCCCCAAAACGCCGTCGAACTAGGCGTGCTAGCATCTGCAACGCTTCCAGTTGGCGTCCTCGTTGCTCGAACAAATCCGCCCAAGGTGAGGCCCGCAATGCTTCTGCTTGTAAGCTCATAACTCGCTCCACTAAATCTACTTCAAATACAAAGGTAGCAAAAATCCCCAAAAGTTGCTGCAAGTCCTCAAACCGGTCCTCAACTTCCAGGGCCACTGCCGCCCGCCGCAATACATTTTCGTTGTTACCTCCTTTCATCACTGGCGTCAAAGGTAACAACGCCGCCAGAGATCTATCAAAGGCTAACTCTACATCGACCTCCCAAAGGTTGATAACTTTGTAATCTTGACGGGCCCGCAGTCCCATAAAATTAGAACGGAAACTTTTACCGATCGCCGTTTTTTGCGATGGCCGGAGGATATTAACCAGAACCGGGTAAACTGGCACCCGATACTTTTCTTCTGCAAGAGCGGCATAAGCGCGGATGCGGTACTCGATGCCGGTATCGTAATGCAACTGCCACTCGTTCAGAATATAAAATTCCCCGTGTTGCCTGCTGCTGGCCTTAATTAAAACATCGCTATCGCGACTCACCCATTGAAACTGGGCATCAATAAGATCGATTACAGTGACATCGCTAAAATTCGTCACCCACCGCGCCCATCCGTCCGGGGCCAGACTCACCAGACGCTTGCTGCCTATATCTGCTTTTTTGGCCATTATTGTTCTTGTGGAAGTTTATTCTATTATTATAGGAGATTAGAGGAAGCGATCGCCTTCTAATTATATACTCGGCACGGGCCAAAATTGCGTTTTTTCTTTCAGTCAAAAAAACAAAAAGCGATCGTTCTGAAAAGCGCAACTTTTGACCGTCTTGAGTATATACTCGGCACGGGCCAAAATTGCGCTTTTTTTAAAAAAATCAACCAGTGCGTAAAGCCGGACTGCACGCTGCGCGTTCGCGTAAAGCCCGGCCGCGAGCGGGGACGCTTGCACTCAAAATTGGCCATAAATCGCGAATGGTACGCTTGCAAAAAACGCATTTTTTTACCGTCTTGAGTATAGTTTCATTGGATACAAACCCATTCCCAAAAAGCAAATGAAAATAATTCACAAAATAACTCTCTTTATCTTAGTAGTTTTTATAGCAGCAGTCTCAACAGTTTACATCGACCGACGATCGCCCGCTTCCAACCCTTCCTTACCCCCCGCAACGGAAACCAGACTCTCCCAGTCGCAGCCTAAAATCTATGAGATGCCCTCGGTGGATGCTTCGCGACTAATGTCGGACCTTCGGAACTTAGCGGGAGAACGCTACAGCCAGAGCGATCGCTCCTCCACCAGAACCTATATCGTCGAACAACTGGAGGCTGCGGGTTTGACTCCCGTCCTCCAAGAGTTTGATGGCGGAGTTAATATCTTCGCGGAGCGATCGGGAAGCGACCCCGAGGCCGACAGTATTCTATTAGCCGCCCACTACGATACCGTTCCTGGGTCTCCGGGAGCGGACGATAACGCCTCTGGAGTTGCGGTAGTGCTAGAGGCGGTGCGGTTGTTGGCTTCCCGTTCCACCCCTCGCACTTTGCAAGTAGCATTTTTTGACTTAGAAGAAGCGGGACTGCTGGGTAGTTTATCTTTTGTGGAGCGCCAGAGCAACCTCGAAAATTTACGGGGAGTAATTATCTTAGATATGGTAGGCTACGCCTGTCACGTTGCCGGCTGCCAACAATATCCCCAGGGCTTCGGTATGAGAGAAATGCTGGGAGCTGCCGGCATCCCCGAACCGGATAAGGGGGAATTTCTTGCTGTGGTAGGAGATGTGGAGCATTTGCCGTTGCTTACCACATTTAAAAATATTAGTCAAGAAAATTTACCGCCAGTTTTCACCTTACCCGTACCCTTCAAGGGAATCTTAACGCCGGATGTCCTGCGCAGCGACCACGCCCCTTTTTGGTTTAAGGGCATCGGGGCTGTCTTGGTAACGGATACGGCAAATATGCGATCGCCCCACTACCACCAACCAAGCGACACTGTAGAAAATATAGACCGGGATTTTTTTGCCGGGGCAGCCCAAATAGTCATTAATGCCGCCACTGGTTTATTAGAAAGTCGCGAGAGTCTCGGCAACCAGCAAACAGAATTTTAACTCCTAAGGACCGTGCCTTTGCCCATCAGGTTTTCATGGCAGTTTTATATGAGAAGAAACCGTTTTGCTGTATTCTGCTAATAACAAGCAAAACGGGTGCATCGGGGGAATGAAGAAAGCCCGCGAATTAGACGCTTTTTGTCAGTTGGAACGTTTGAGACGTTGGACGACTAACAACGTTCCAACTGACCACTAACAAAAAGCATTGATTTTTTGGTATTTTTACTTCGATGAGATGCTCCCACCAAAACCCACTCTGGGGGGTTCGCCAAACGCACAATTGTTAATTATTAATTGTTAATTGATATGAGCAGCCAACAAATATTAAGACAGAAATTACTCGACTTAGACAACCGTAACTACAAAGCTTATAAAGACATACTCGGCAGTTACGAATTTCCCGACTTTACCCTGATAGTAGATTACGTTCAGGGAGACCCCTTCGCAGCTCCGACTAAAATTAGGGTGCAGGTGCCTCACCGGGTAGCCGGCTTTCCGCAGGAACTATATTTCAATCGCAGTAGAGAAATAGCTTTGCGAGATTATCTCAGCCGCCAAGCGGACGCGGTGGCGAGGGATGTAAGCGGCAGGCGGGGTACGGGCAAAAGCGGCTCCATCGGCGTAACCAAAATGGGTCAAGAAATCTTAGAACGAACTTCGGTTTATTTAATAGATACGGAAAAAGAGAACCAAAGGGAAAAACCAATTCCTGCCCAACCAATTCCTGCGGTTAATCTGGCTCTAGAAAGAGGCCAACCGAAGATGGAAACTGCCAAAACAGGCCCCAAAGGCATAGAAGTGCGCTTAGTGGTAGGACTGCCGGCAAACGGTCGGAGGATTTTGGGACGGCAAGGGGCGCAAATGCTCTGCGACGATATCCCGCAGATCGTTCGCCGCGCCCTGAAGTACGAAGAATTGGATGCAGAAGCTTGTCGCCGCCATGTGGAAACTGCGGAAGATGCGGACTGGTTGCGGGAACAGTTGCCGAGTAAGAATTTAGTTGCTTTTGTCGCTAACGGTTCGATTTTGCCGAGGCGCAGCGGGGCGGACGATCGCCCTTTGGAAAGTCAACCGATTCCTTTCGAGTCTGCCCCAGAGTTGGAGGTGGAGTTCGATCTGCCCAATAACGGCAGGATTAAGGGTATGGGTATTCCGGCGGGGGTGACTTTAATCGCTGGGGGCGGCTATCACGGTAAGTCAACTTTGCTCCGGGCGATGGAATTGGGAGTTTACAATCGCGTGCCAGGAGACGGGCGGGAGTTTGTAGTGACTCATCCTGGGGCGGTGAAGGTTCGTGCCGAGGACGGTCGCAGCGTGGTGGGGGTGGATATTTCGCCGTTTATAGATCGCTTGCCCCAGGGCAGATCGACCGATCGCTTTACGACGGAAAATGCTAGCGGCAGTACGTCCCAGGCGGCGAATATTATGGAGGCTTTGGAGGCGGGGCTCGGTGGAGATGCTGCCTCGGGGGGTTCTGGGTTGGTCTTGTTGGTGGATGAGGATACGGCGGCGACTAATTTTATGATTCGCGATCGCCGGATGCAGGAGTTGATCTCTAAGGACAGCGAACCGATCGTTCCTTTTATAGACAAGGTTCGCCAGCTTTACACCGACTGCGGGGTTTCGACGATTTTGGTGATGGGGGGCAGCGGGGATTATTTTGATGTGGCGGATCTGGTTATTGCGATGGAAAATTTCCAACCCTATGAGGTGACATCCAAGGCGAGGGCGATCGCCAAACAATACGCTACCGGCCGCACTGCGGAAGGGGGGGAGGAGTTTGGCAATGTCAAACAGCGGGTTCCTTTGCCTGCGAGTTTGGACCCGAGTCGCGGTCGCCGGGATGTCCGTTTGAAGGTTCGGGATGTGGATGAGGTGGTGTTTGGTAATGAGGATGTGGATCTCTCTGCGGTGGAACAGTTGGTGAGTACGGACCAGTTGAGGGCGATCGCCGCTGCGATGGTTTATGCGAAACAA
>CALKCV010000193.1 GCA_938083405.1 uncultured Microcoleaceae cyanobacterium
TTTGCCAACTTTTACGCCTACTCCCACCGCCACTTTTCCCAATATTTCTACTCCTAAAAAAGTAGTTAATGAAAGCGATGCTTCTTCTCCTCCTCTTCCCATTCTTCTTCCCACCAGAACCGTTACAGTTAATATTTATCAGATTGACAGTCAGTGCGAGAATTTTATTCCGATGCCAGTGGCGGTTCCCGCAGATGATTCCCTCGAAGCGACGGTGGGACAGATTTTACAATGGCAAGATACCAGAGATTTTAGTTTGAGTTTTCGGGTAATTGTCGATCGCGATTTGCATTTAGCAACTATAGACCTGCGGGTTTCTCCTAATTCTCGGCGACTGCTTACTTCTCTTTCTAGTTGCGAGCAAATTGCTTTATTTGGTAGCTTGAAAAGAACTATTACCAGCAATAATCTTTGGAATATTAAAGAAGTTCGCTTTACTGAACTAGATGAAGAAATTTGGTTGTAAGTAATTAATAATTAACGATTAGTGATTTTTATTTTGCTATATTTTTCCGCATTTTTCGTTTGCTGGTACTGCTTCCATAATTTTTTTAGGATTTGGTAAATTTAGGTCGTTCATTAATTTGATAAAACTGGTTTTTGTTTTGCCCACAAATCTAGGATTGTACTGTTTTTCTTCCGCAATAGTTGACACCAAATGACCTCGATAGTCGTGACCCGGATAGACTAATGTTTCCTCCGGCAAAGCAAATAATTTTTGAGTAACAGAATCGTATAAAGTAGCCGCATCGCCATTTTGAAAATCTGTCCTGCCGCAACCGCGAATAAATAAAGCATCGCCAGTAAGAATTCTGTCGTTGTTGACTAAATAGGCGTTATGACTGTCTGTATGACCGGGAGTGGCGATCGCTTTTATTTCCACCGAACCTACTCGCAATATTTCTCCATCCCCCAGAAAGCGATCGGCACATTTGGCACTAGCATTTTCGGGAACCACTCCTTGGCAATTTGTTAATTCCCGCAGTCTGCCAGTGGCGCTTATGTGGTCCGCGTGGATATGAGTTTCTACACCGTAACGCAGAGTTAGTCCCAATTCTTGCAAAAGTTGGCGATCGCGTTCTATTTTGTCTAATACCGGATCGACTAAAACTGCTTCTTTTGTCCCCTCGTCTGCAATTAAATAGGTATAGGTACTGGTCTCGCTGTCAAATAGTTGCCGAAATAGCATGGCCTTATGTCCTATTCTCCTAGCATTTAAAGTCTTAACAACCATCGGCAGGGCAATAATTATTAATTATAATACCAAGCAAGTTAAAGATATGAAAGAGTTCGATCCCCCCAAACCCCCCTGAAAAAGGGGGGCTTAAGAGTTAAGGCTCATAGCATAACTTTATAAAAATGGTATTAATTATTAATTATTAATTATTAATTATTAATTACTTACAGCCACGATCGCCGCCAGTGGAACAAATTCTCGATTAAATCTTGCAACCAGGAATTATTCTTGCGCCTTTGCTTCAACCAGGCAGCGGCAGTTTTTTCGTTAATCTCCCCAAGAGTCGGCCAAATATGGGGCAAGTCGGCGATCGCCTCCACTTTTAAATCTTGACAAATAGCCAAAGATATAAGAAGCACTAACTCGCTTGCTTGAGGCCCCACCACAGAAGCGCCCAAAATTTTACCATTTTTAGCAGCAACTAACTTAAAAAACCCCGTCATTTCTCCTAAAATTTGAGCCTTATCTAAAGCTTTAAAATCTTGCTTGCAAACTAAAATATCGTCGCCATAACGGTGTCTTGCCTGTTCCTCCGTCATGCCAACTCTTGCCAATTCTGGGTCGGAACCAATACTCCAAGAAATCCCAGAATAATCAACAGTAAAAATCCGCCAATAAAGAATATTTTTTAAAGCAACTTTCGCCTCATAATTAGCAATATGAGTGAAAGGATAACCACCAGCTAAATCCCCACAAGCATAAATTTTAGGATTAGTAGTTTGCAGCTTTTTATTTAACAACAAACGCCCCTTTTTAACCTCAACTCCAACAGCTTCTAATTTAAGAGGTTCTAGGTTGGGTTTGAACCCAGCAGCTAACAATAAGTCATCAGCTTCTATAGCCTCTCTCCCCACTTGAATCCACTGTTTGCCTTCTATTTCTCTTGCTTGAATTATATCGGCACCGGTCAATATTCTAACTCCTTCTGCTTCTAACAAACTCTGAACTAAAAAAGCAGCTTCCGAGTCTTCTTTAGCCAAAATATGAGAAGAATTAACCGCCATAGTTACGCGGGTACCCAACCGCGCGAAAGCTAAGGCTAATTCCGTACCGCTGGGGTCTCCGCCAAGAACAATTAGACTTTCTGGTAGTTTTTTACCAGCCAGTAGAGCTAGATTATTTACATTCAAAAAATTAAGAGAAGACAGGCCTTGAATATCTGGAACGATCGGTTCGAGAGGGGTAGCCAGAAGATAGGCGCGCGATCGCAAATGTCGCCCTTTTACTACAAAAGCCAGGTGAGGTTTATCGACAAAACTGCCATTACCAAAAATCACATCAACTCCCAAAGAAGCCAACACCGCAGGTTCGTATTTTGCCTCCTGGTTGGAGACAATAGCGGCTGCATATTCCATCGCTTCCTCAAAGTTAACCGAGAAATTTTGAGAAAACAAATCGCCTCTTTTTGAGTAAATTCCTAACTCTTGGGCGCGATTTAGTTCTTTCGCTTTTTTTCCCAGATTTGCCAAAACTTTGCTATAGCGAAATCCCCTATCGAGGGAGTTATTTTCTATTTCAATTGGCGGTTGTACCAAGGCGACGCGAGCTTGCATGGAAGCGGCGGTTACTGCTGCGTAGATGCTTGTAGCAGTTCCACCAATTATTACTACATCGTAGTCAATCATTTAACATTTAACAATTAACAATTAATAATTAACGAAAAGCGATAAGGTTCTACCGTTTAGATGATGGTCATTAGATGCTAATTAAAGCTACAAATTATATAGAGCAAGGCTTACAGTTAGGAAAATCCTATTTTTACCTAAAAAATCTTTTTGGGGCGAGAGTTCTTGCCAACCAAAGCTTTGAGGTTATTGGTATCTTTTCTTAGCATAATCCAGGCCTTAGAGCCAGCGATAAGTTTAATTCGCTTCCAAATTTAGAAGCACCTCTGGCATTTTCAGCAATTTGCAAGTATCTAATTATTGTTAACAAATTTTGGGTTGTTTTTCAAATATTAAACTGACTCTACCTTTTGTAATTCTGGCAAAGGTTTACCCATTTCTTCATAAGCCAATATTAAATCTTCCAAAACTTCCTTGGCATTTTCCAGTGCTTCTTCATAATTATCGCCGTGGGTTCGGGCATATTTTCCCCACTCTGGCAAACTTGCAATATAAGTTTTATCCTCTTCGGACCATTTAATTAAAATGCTATATTTCATTATTCATTTCCTCGTCCAACGGAGCCAGTTCTTTTAATGCTGCTATTACACCTTTTGCATCGCTGCCATCTTTGCCAGAGAGAATAACAGGTGTTGTCAAGAGTGGGTAAAGCCAGTAGGAATGACTGCCTTTACCGCGTTTGGGTAAAAGTACAAATCCTGCCTTCTGCAATATATTTTTCAATTCTCTGACTTTTTTTGCATTTTTGGCAATTAACAATTAACATTTTCCCAATTGACAATTAACAATTCCCTAAGACATCTGCTAAAGCATCAATTAATCTTTGGTTTTGTTCCTGGGTGCGAACTGCTACTCGGAAAAAGCGATCGCCTAGTTCCTTAAAACTAAGACAGTCTCGAATTAAAATTCTATGGCGCTTCAATAAAGTTATTTGCAACTCATCCACTGGCACTCGGCAGCGAACTAATAAAAAGTTAGCCGCCCCTGGATGAGGTTGCAACCCCGGTAACTGGGCCAAACCTGTAAATAATTGATGGCGAGCTATTTCCAACCAATCCCAGGTTAGCCGTTGAAAGGCCGTATCTTCCAGGACAGCTTCGGCGGCGGCGGCGGCCAGGGTATTAACCGGCCAGGGGTCGCGCCACTGCTGCCAGAGGTCGAGGCGTTGTGGATGGGCGACGGCGTAACCGAGTCGGAGTCCGGGGAGACTGTAGAACTTAGTAAGCGATCGCAAAATTACTAAATTCTCGAACTCTGCCACCATCGGCATCAAGCTTTCCTCTGCCTCTGGGGGCAAAAAATCCATAAACGCCTCATCTATTACTACTAAAGCAAAGCGTTCGAGATAAGGCAAAATTTCTTCGCGCCCCATGAGAGTGCCGGTGGGG
>CALKCV010000194.1 GCA_938083405.1 uncultured Microcoleaceae cyanobacterium
AGGTCCGGCTTTAGCCGCTGGTATTTGGCAAGATCAATGGATTTATGTAGTAGGGCCAATTGTCGGAGCGCAATTAGCAGTAATTTTTTATCGCCAAATTACTCATGGTTTTCGAGACATTCACTCTCTTAATTCTCAGGAGAAATAAAAATGAAAAAAGTCATGTTTGTTTGCAAAAGAAATTCCTGTCGTTCCCAAATGGCAGAAGGTTTTGCTAAAACTCTAGGGGCGGGTAAAATTGCCGTTACCAGTTCCGGTTTAGAAGCAAGTAGAGTACATCCCACCGCAGTAGAGGTAATGTCAGACATTGGCATCGATATTAGCGACCAAACTTCTAACGCTTTGAGCGATTTTAAGGCGGAAGATTACGATACCGTAATTTCTTTATGCGGTTGTGGCGTTAATTTGCCGGAAGAATGGTTGACCAGAGAAGTATTTGAAGACTGGCAACTAGACGACCCAGACGGGCAACCTAATAAAACTTTTTATCGAGTTCGAGATGAAATTAAAGAACGAGTTAAGCAATTAATAATTAACAATTAACAATTAATAATTAATAATTAAAAATGACCTCTTATTAAAGAGTCTGTAATTGATAATTGGTAATTAGTGAAACAGTCAGAAGGTCAAGGGGAGCCTTCTGGCTGTTTGAGCAGAAAGGTTTCTTATTTATTTTTCATCTTGGTCTCAGATGAAAAATTGGAATTGCGAATATAATACAATGGGAATAAATATAGCGGTTTAATAACTAATGAACGACTCACCACCGCCAACAGAAACAACAGAAACTCAACCCCAAAAACAGGGGAAAGATAAACTAAAAACCATAGCGATAATTATCGCAGCCGTCGCCTTACTCCTAGTTGCCCAGCAATTTTTCGACATCCAACAAAGGCTGATAGATGCCTTAAATTGGATTAGAGATTTGGGAGCGATCGGACCCGTAGTCTTCATTATTATCTACATTTTGGCTGCGGTTTTATTCATTCCCGGTTCCTTGCTGACTCTCGGTGCCGGCTTTATCTATGGAGTAATTAAAGGTTCCATATTCGTTTCCATCGCCTCCACTTTGGGGGCAACCTTGGCATTTATCGTCGGTCGTTATTTCGCCCGGAGTTGGGTGTCCAAACAGATAGAAGGAAAACAGAAATTTAAGGCCATTGATGAAGCGGTGGCAGAGGAAGGATGGAAAATTGTCGGTTTGACCAGACTTTCCCCCATTTTTCCTTTCAATCTGCTCAACTATGCCTTTGGCGTTACTCAGGTATCCTTAAGGGATTACCTCTTGGCTTCCTGGATCGGCATGATGCCAGGAACGGTGATGTATGTTTATTTTGGTTCTCTGGCCGAAAGTTTGGCTACTTTGGGACAGGGAGAAAAGACTCCCCTACAGTGGGCTTTGTTTGGGTTCGGTTTGTTGGCAACTTTGGCCTTGACTTTTTACGTTACGAAGATTGCCAGAGAGGCATTGAACCGAAAAATTTCGTGATGGTTCAGGCAGGAGGCGATCGCCACTGACAAAATTAGTTCACAATAAACAAAGTCGCACTAATAGAAGAAAAGCCCGAGATCGTAATGAGTCTAAAAGCCGTTCTCTTTGACTTTAATGGCATCATCATTAACGACGAGCCAGTTCACGAAAAATTGACAGACCAACTGCTAATCGAGGAAAATCTCCTGGTGAAGCCCGGAGAGTTTCGGCAGTTTTGCCTCGGTAGGAGCGATCGCGCTTGTTTCAAGGATATCCTGCGAGAGCGCGGTCGCTACGTCGCCGAAGGCTATATCGACCAACTAATCAAACGCAAGGCCGAGGCCTATATCCGCGAGTTAGAAGCTTTAGAAGAATTGCCCATCTATACCGATACCCGAGAGTTGATTCTAAAGATGGGTCAAAGTTACTTGAAAATGGCAGTGGTAACTGGGGCCGTCCGTTCGGAAGTAGAAATGGTGTTGGCCCGGGCCGGGCTCGACCGATACTTTAGCGCGATCGTGGCCGGGGACGAGATTAAAACGAGCAAACCCGAACCCGATGGTTATCTGCTGGCAGTGGAACGTCTCAATCAATTAGAGCCCGAACTTAACTTACGACCAGAGGAATGTCTGGCCATAGAAGATAGTTTTGCCGGTATTGAAGCGGCCAAACGGGCAGGGATTCCCGTGGTAGGCGTGGCCCATACCTATCCGTTTCATATGCTCCAGCGCTTGGCGTCCTGGTGCGTGGATTATCTCTCGGAGTTAGAGTGGGAGAGGATTAAGCAGGTTTACGAAGAGTCTGCCCTTCCTTCAGCTTGAGCGATCGCTCGTTTTAACTATTGCCGTAATTCTCTGTTGTTGCTAATATAGTAAATGGCTTCAGCCCAAAAAGCTGGCCACCCAGAGCGATCGAAAATCTCAAGTCCCAGAACGGGGAATTAGCTCAGTTGGTAGAGCGCTGCAATCGCACTGCAGAGGGCAGGGGTTCGAATCCCCTATTCTCCATTTTTCAAATAATTAAACTTAATAACTCTTATCAATATCCGACCAAGTAAAGAAATAAGTCGGTTTATTAAGCTAATGGTAAAAAATGTAACATATTGTGAATCTCAAGTTTGATATAGAAATAGTTAGATATGATGAAAAAAATCTAAAGGAATAATGAAGATAACCTTTTGGTTTTTTTTGTTTTTCCAGATAATTTGCCCGCAGACTAGCTTTTCCAATGAAGAAAACTAGATTGGTATTTACCTTAAAAGGAGGTTTTATGACTCCCACAATGCTACGGCAACTTTGGTCTTTAGTAGAAAATACTCAGGCAACCACTTTAATAGGCTTAGATGATGCCAGTCTCGTACAGTGGTTAATCAAGCAGCTAAAAACCAACACTTCCCTAACTGGAAAGGAAACAGATCGGGCAATGGACTATATCCAGTCGCGAATATCTTTAATTAGGGACTTAGCAGAAGATCGCTTAACAGTGGATGCATCGGGATGAGATTAGGCAGTGTATGTCAACGACTACGCGAACACTCGCAGGGAAACGCAAACAGGGAAACGCTTTTTGGGAATAGGTCAGTGGGAATTGCGTTCTTACTCCCCGGTCGATTTTTTCCCTAAACTGACATGCACTCGCAAATGTAGAGCGGAAATAGTTTTCTTTCATACTTATAGTCATACTAGCGCTCCCAGTCAAACGAGCGGCGACCTTGACGATCCAGCCGCAAAATGTAAGATTAAGAACGAAAACAAACTTTGGGCGATCGCTGGCTTCACAGCCTAGATGGCCTTAAGTCATTCGTCACCCTTGAAAGAGAGTTAAAAACTATGCGCAAATTAACTTCTGTGCTGCTGGCAACCATGGTATTAGCGGCCCCACTAACAGGCTGTGGAGACACAGGCACCTCCGAAGCTAGTACAAGTCGCTTGGATACAGTCACAAGTCGAGGCAAACTAATCTGTGGAGTAGAAGGAAATATTCCAGGATTTAGCTTCGTAGATCAAAGCGGCAGCTACTCCGGTCTTGATGTGGATGTCTGCAAAGCAGTGGCCGCCGCCCTGTTTAACGATCCAAACGCCGTAGAATATCGCAACTTGGACTCCACAGAAAGATTCACGGCCTTAACGGGAGGAGAAGTAGATATGCTCTCTCGCAACACGACCTGGACTCTCAGCCGAGATACCTCAGCGGGCCTGGAATTTGCCCCAACCACATTCTACGACGGTCAAGGAATGATGGTCCGCGCAAATAGCGGCATCCAATCTCTCACAGATTTTCAAGGTAAATCGATTTGTGTAGAAACTGGGACTACCACCGAACTAAACTTAACCGACAAAATGCGCCAAGCGGGGGTCAATTTTAATCCCGTGGTCTTCCAGGAGGCCAATGCCGCCTACGCCGCATATTCTGAAGGCCGCTGCGAGGGGATGACCTCCGATAAATCCCAATTAATCGCCCGCCGCAGCACCCTACCCAATCCCGAGGAACACGTTCTTATGGATGTAACCATGTCCAAGGAACCTCTGGGCCCGGTGACGCCAAATAACGACTCCGAGTGGTTCGATACGGTCAAGTGGGTGACTTATGCTTTGATCGAAGCCGAAGAATTAGGGATTACTCAAGCTAATGTAGATGAAAAGAGACAATCCGAAGATCCCACCGTGCGACGCTTCCTCGGATTAGAAGGAGACTTGGGCGAAGGTCTAGGTTTGAGTAACGATTTTGTCTATCGAGTTATTAAAAACGTCGGCAACTACGGCGAAGTTTACGAGAGAAATTTAGGTAAAGGTTCTCAATTTCAGCTAGATCGCGGTCAGAACGATCTCTGGACTCGTGGCGGTCTTCTTTATTCTCCTCCTTTCCGTTAATAACACTAAGACTGCTTCCCGATTTTCCGCTTCGTAGCAGGCACGAAAAACGCTTAAAGTTACGCTATTTTTAAGCACTCTTCGTGCTTGCTACAAATCTCATTGTCAGCGTAGGACTGGCGGGAATGCCTGTCAGTTAATAATAAATAGTTAGGCTTTATTAATAATTAATAATTAATTATTAATTACTGAAAATATGAGCAATAATCAAGGCGAAAAAATCCCTTTATTGCGAGACGAACGCTTTTGGCGCGTTGCTTTACAAGCATTAGCCGTAGCGATATTTGTGACGCTAGTAATCTGGTTGGCGATAAATTTTAGTCGCAGCCAGCAAGGGGGCAGAATT
>CALKCV010000195.1 GCA_938083405.1 uncultured Microcoleaceae cyanobacterium
CTCATCTTTACCGCTAATTGCCAGTAAATTCAAACCATATTTTTTTCTTAATTCTAAATCGATAATTGTTTTACCATCGAACTCCTCGGGGATTATTACCTCCACGATGCTATTTTCCGGGTCAATTTCAAAACGATCTAAAATCTTGGGTTTAGTCAGCCAGAAACCCAATTCGACCCCCATTTCTCGTTCTGGAAATACCACCCGATCTGCCCCGACTTTTTTTAACAACTTTACATGAGTTTCGCTCGAAGCTTTAGCTACCACATAATCCACGTTTAATTCTTTAAGATTGAGAGTAGTAGTAATGCTTTCTGCCAAGTAATTACCTATAGCCACAATTACTGTTTCGAAGTCAGTAATTCCCGCTTGTTTTAGAGCATCAGGTTCCGTTGAGTCTAGTTCCAAAGCGTGGGAAGCTATTTTATCTAGCACCACCTGATTTACCCTTTTTTCGTCTCTGTCAATAGCCAGAACTTCACATCCAGATTCATGTAAAGTCGCACAAACAGAACGACCGAAGCGCCCCAAACCAATTACAGCAAATTGTTTGCTTTTTGACTGGAAATTAGCTAATAAATTCCAAGAAGATAAATTTACCATTTTTGCCTCCAAATACTACTAAGTAATTAAGTCCGTTATTTTAGTTTAACGTTGCCTTTATAGGAATCCTAAATCTTATGCGATCTTTTAGAAACCGGGTTTATCAAACAATACCTTCGCCATTTTCTTGTAGGTTGGGTGGAGCGCAGCGCAACCCAACAAAATCGTTGGGTTGCGCGGGGCGCAGAGCCCAACCTACGAATGGTATTTTTTCCTAAAAAGGCGAAGGTATTGTCAAAGAAACCGGGTTTCTTGCCCCCAAATTTTTCATAACCCCTGCGCGGATTGCTATATTACCTAAAAATGAATAATCGAGAGGGATTAAATTTACTTTTTCCCACACAAATCAAACTTGTTAATTATTAATTATTAATTATTAATTATTAATTAAACCAGTAAATTTTCTTCTGGATACTGAACGACGCTAACTTTAGTTTCTCCGAAAATCGCCGCCATCAGCAACAATATTCCCACCCTACCGACGTACATAGTGGCAATTAATACCAGTTGACCCAGAGAAGACAAACTGCTAGTAATTCCCGTCGAAAGACCTGCGGTACCGAAGGCAGATACTACCTCAAAAAAGATAGGCAGTAATTCCAACTGAGCATCGGAAGAAGCAACTAAAATAGTTGAAACAATTACCACTAAAACAGAACCGCAGGCCATGCCTACAGCTTTTATAATTACTGCTGTAGGAATTTGACGTTGGTAGCAAATTACTTCTTCTTTCCCGCCTAATGCAGCTTTAGTAGAATTAAGTAATATTCTCAAAGTTGTAGTTTTAATACCGCCACCAGTGCTGCCAGGGCTCGCACCAATAAACATTAGCGCAATGGTCATAAAGAAACCAACCCCTGTTAGTTCTCCTATATCAATCGTATTAAAACCTGCGGTTCTAGTCGTAACTGATTGAAACCATGCCCCTAAAAGTTTGCCTTGCAAATCCAACTCACCAAGAGTATTTGGATTGTAAAATTCGACTATAAAAAATACTACAGTTCCCAAAAATAACAACAAAATAGTCGTACTGGTAACTACTTTAAAATGCAAAGAAAATACTACCGTTTTCGGTTGTTTTTTTAGCCTAGTTTTTAACCACAAATACGCTTCCATAATTACGTCATAACCAATACCTCCTAAAATAATCAATGCCGTCATTGCTAGAGTTAAAATTGGTGAATCCACATAGCGGACTAAACCATCTGAGTACAAACTAAAACCGGCGTTATTAAAAGCATTGATACTGTGAAAAAGAGAATACCAAATACCGCCAAAAAAACCATGTGCAGGAACAAAGACAAACAGCAAGAAAAACGCTCCGACTAACTCAAATAAAACTGTAGTAGCCAGAATAGACTGTAGCAGTGGCACGACTCCCGCCCATCCTTCGCGGTCTAAAGATTGTTGCAGCGCCACTTTTTCTTTGAGGCGAAACTGACGACCTAGCAGCAGCAAAAGCAGAGTTGTGGCTGTCATATAACCGAAAGCTCCGACTTGCACTAAAATTAACAAGAATATTTGTCCCAAAAAGGAGTAATATTCTCCCACATCTACCACGGACAGGCCAGTAACGCAGACTGCTGAAGTCGCTGTAAATAAAGCAGTAATAGGATTATTCCAAGTGCCTTCGCTAAGAGAAATAGGCATCATTAATAAGAAGGTGCCTATGATAATTACAGCGATGAATCCCTGGCAAATTGTTCGAGCTACACTCATGTTGATGAAAGAATTAGAGCTTTTATATTTTAGACTGGGGGGCGTCAGGTTTTAATTATTATTTTTTGTCCTTTTTTCGGAGTAATAGGCGATGACGGCAAGATTAAGCGATCGGATTCAACAATTTTACGACGCTTCCTCCAATCTGTGGGAACAGATCTGGGGAGAACACATGCACCACGGATACTACGGCCCGGAAGGTAATCTGAAAAAAGATAGGCGTCAGGCTCAAATTGACTTAATCGAAGAACTTTTAGCCTGGGGAATGGGTAAGGAAGATATTTCCGAAACCTCTCCTGCTTCTATCCTGGATGTTGGTTGCGGCATTGGTGGCAGTACCTTGTACTTAGCTGACAAGTTTAATGCTACGGCCACGGGGATTACTTTGTCGCCAGTGCAAGCCACCCGGGCCACCGAACGC
The DNA here is from genome assembly GCA_938083405.1 of uncultured Microcoleaceae cyanobacterium. Taxonomy (GTDB): domain Bacteria; phylum Cyanobacteriota; class Cyanobacteriia; order Cyanobacteriales; family Microcoleaceae; genus CALKCV01. The sequence goes on from CALKCV010000195.1 coordinate 2,744, forward strand.
TCCGCCGAGGCCGGTTTGAACGAAAGGGCTAATTTTTTGGTGGCCGATGCCCTGAACCTGCCTTTTGGCGATCGCTCTTTCGATCTGGTTTGGTCCCTCGAAAGCGGGGAGCATATGCCGAATAAAATCCAGTTTCTACAAGAATGTTACCGGGTCTTGCAGCCAGGAGGTACTTTTATTATGGCCACTTGGTGCCATCGTCCCCTGGAGGCCCCAGAAGGACAGCTTACGGATGAGGAAAGAAGACTGCTGGCAGAAATTTACCGGGTTTATGCTTTGCCCCATATCATTTCTTTGCCGGAATATGAGGCGATCGCCCGCGATGTCGGTTTCCAAAATATCCGCACTGCCGACTGGTCCCAGGCAGTCTCCCCCTTCTGGGACTTGGTTATCGAGTCGGCTTTTGACCCCAAGGCCATCTTGGGTCTGCTTGCCAGCGGTTGGACTACCATTGAGGCAGCCCTGTCCATGGGCCTGATGAGTGGGGGCTACGAACGAGGTTTGATTAAATTTGGCCTGTTGTGCGGTAGTAAGTAATTAGGTAGCGGATCGGAAGTAGCATTTTAGGGTCTAAATCTTGCTTGTAGTAATCGCTTTAGCGATTTAAGTCGGTGCTTGTAGTAATCGCAAAGCGCGATTAAATCGCTATATAAATCGCTAAAGCGATTATTACGAATCAATTAATCTTATTATTCCTCGGTCAAAAACCTCGTTATTAGTATCAATTCCGCTGACAACAATAGTATCTTCATAAACATCAAAAGCAGCAAAACTTAAATTGCTCGTAGAATATTCCGTCCACTCAGAACGTCGGACCGGTCTCAGTAGCGCACCGGCACCGCAAATTAAATAAGTAATGCC
>CALKCV010000196.1 GCA_938083405.1 uncultured Microcoleaceae cyanobacterium
GATGCAGATGTCATAAACGTTTATAAATTATATTTTGTTGGATTAGTCTGTTAAATTACCCAAGGGCTGACTGCGAAAATTTTACTTGTTGGCTGTCGATCTTTTTGGCATCCAATTTTATCTACTTTAAACTGCTCTCGCCATAAAGGTATCGCTACTAAACGCTAAACAGAGCTAAATCTTTTCAAATTTACCTCGCTTGATTTTATCGAGTATTAATTTTTGATTAATTTTATTCGTTATCGAGTAATGTTGAATCGCGACTGGCATGGTTATAGATCCTAAATACCTATTAGGCTTAGTAGCTTGGGGAATTTACGTTAGAATTTACGGAGTCTATTGAAGAACTCCCTATTAGGGAGGTATGGAAATATTTCCTGCAATGATAACACAAAAAAATCTTGACCTTGCCTGAAAATCTTTTGCTTTGATTTAACTCAAGATTACCATCATTGTATTTTTTATGTCTGAGCTTCAATTGCCAACAGATACGAAGCTTAACTTACTTATTACCTGGCCCTTATTTCACCGCCTGCTTCTCCTAGCTTCTCTTTAATCTTTATTTACCTTTTATACCAAAAATGTTAACTTTAGCTTGATTTTCTGGGGAATTTAGGACTCGGTCGCTTAAATTTTCCTTAAATTTACTCTTGTTTTTTTGCCACCTTTGTGTTATTTGATATAGCCTGCGATCTACCTCTTCCTTCGTTTCGCCCTCGTTCTATTCCCCTCTCGGACGGTCTGAGGTTGAAGTTTAGCGACAGCATCCCTTCTTGCTGCTGCTTCCACTAATAAAGATTCTGCAAAAGCTAGGGCCTCTCTAGCAGATCTACCGCTGGCTAACTGGGCCAATTCTTCTAAACGTTGGCCTTCTTCCAAAAGTTTCACCCGTACTACAGTACGAACTTCTGACTCATCAGAGGTAGAGTTGGGGGAACTTCCATTCAATTCTCCTAGATCGGAACTTGGCTGTCTGTCTTTACGTTTTTTGTGGGACTTGGAGCCAATAATTTGTTTGTCAACTCGCAAATGGCGGTCTGCCATTGCCGCCACCAAAGGTTGGTGGGTGACGCACAAAACCTGATTTCGGCGACCCAATAAATGCAATTTTTCAGCAATCGCCCCGGCAACTCTTCCCGACACCCCCACATCTATTTCATCAAAGACCAGAGTGCCTGTCTTATCGATCCCAGAAAAACAAGATTTAAGAGCTAATAAAAACCGACTCATCTCTCCTCCAGAAGCGATCGCCCCGAGAGATTGGAGGGGCTCTCCTGGGTTGGGGCTAAAACAAAAGGTAATTTTGTCCGCACCTAAAGGAGTTGGGGTAGTAGGCTCCATTTGCACCTTAAACTTTACGAGTTCCATTGCTAATGGCTTTAATTCCTCTACCAGATGAGTTTCTAATTTAACAGCCGCATCGCGACGCTGCAAGGTAAGCTCGCTACATTTCTCCTTTAATTTTACCTTGGCCTGCTCGTTAGCCAACTCCAAAGCGTCGAGAGATTCACCTCCATCCTTCAACTCCTTCAGTTCCAGGGCTATTTTTTGATAATAAGCGATCGCCTCGGGCAAACTCTTCCCGTACTTGCGGCATATTTGCTTGAGTTGTGTTATTCGTTCTTCTACGGATTCTAACCTTTGGGGATCTGCTTCTAGCTGCTCTCCATAGCTACTAATTTCTCTACTGGCTTCCACCACTTGAGCTAAAGCATCGCTGACCATTTCTAGAACCGATTTTAGTGTGGAGTCGAACTCCACCATATCTGTTAAAGTGGCCTCAGCGAATCCCAATAAATCTGCTACAGCCGAGGCCTCGCTATCGTTTTGATAAAGGCACTGAAAAACTTCGTAACTCTGGTGTTGCAGTTCCACCACATGAGAAAGGCGTTGGCTTTCCTGTTTTAGTTTTTCTATTTCGTCGGCATCGCTTAGATTAGCGCTTTCTAGTTCCCCGACTTCATATTCCAGCAATTCTAGTCGTTGCAGGCGGTCCTTTTCTGACTGGCGGCGTTTTTCTAGGGCTTGTCCTGCTTTTTGGGCGTTGTTATATGCTGCTGCTATTGCTTTGCGCGTTTGGGCTAGGGTTGGACCGCCGTACAAATCTAACCACTCCCTTTGTAGATGGGGGTATCCCATTTGTACGGTTTGGCCTTGGGCTGTGATTTCTACTAGGCGATCGCGCAATTCCTGCATTAGCTTCCGGTTGACCAACACCCCATTGACTCGGGAACGACTGCGCAGCGAGCTTTGGGCGACTGATATTTCTCGACTACAAATCACTAAAGACCCATCTACTAAATCTATTTCTTTACTATCGAGCCAACTTGCTAATTCTGGGCCTAATTGAAAACTTGCTTCGAGCAAGGCCTTTTTGCTTCCCGTTCTAATAGCCCGTCTATCGACTTTGCCACCCAGAGCAATATCGACGGCATCCAGGACGATGGATTTACCCGCACCCGTTTCGCCGGTAAATACGTTTAAACCAGGACCTAGTTCTAAGTTGAGACGATCTATGAGGGCAAAGTTTTCTATCTGTAGAGATACTAACATGAGGGGGGAATAACTCAATTTGAGACTAAATTTATGGCGATGCTTATTAGTCTAAAGCCTAGTTCGAGGGACCGGGGGGTTATCAATTTTAATTTTCCATGCTTCGGCCATTAAACTTGGGGCTATGGCCTTTATTACTGAGTAAAAGGCGATCGCAAAATAGGGCCCTCATTTTTTGATAGTGCGAGATATCATCTGAATTCGTTTAGGCAGATTTGCTGAAAATTGTAGTAGCGCCATAACGCTTAAAAATGTGGGTAAAAATATCAACGCTTTTGTCAGTTGTTAGTTGTAATAATAAATGAAAAAAATTTACTCACCATTTTAGCTGCGGGGCGCTAGTAGGTTGTGCGCAGGCGCGCGCGGAACCGAACAGCATTAGATGGGACGTTGCAACTGGTACTTTATTGCTGTGCAAGTCCCTTATTTTTTCTGAGGATTTAGTAGGAACTAGATTAGACTTTGGCGCAGTTTTAGGAAAAACTGTAAGATATTTTAGGAAACATGAAGGACAAAAGATTTTATGGGTGACAGTTGCCACTATGTCGATTTTTTAAAGATCGCAATCCCGGGCCCGGCAGAACAAACCCCACCATCCATGCCAATCTTCCCACCTGCCGCCTCCCACGCTAGAAGGTAGGTGGCCCTCTGGGGCAGTTAAGTCAAAGGTTAGGTCTGGATAGTACAACCATTTTCCTTGCGATCGCCAACCGAGGCGATCGCCCAACCCTTCCTCAGCCTCATCGCTAGTTCCCGCACCCAGACTCTCCCAAATCTGCCTTTGTACCGAGAAGCCAAATTTAGCATTAGAATATTTTAGCCAGAGTCCATCAACAGTCCCTAGATCCGCACAAGGAAAATTGACTATATCCTCCTCTCTAAACCAAGACTGTTCGTTCTTTCGATTAGCCGCCTCTAACATCACCCTTCGAGTCTCCATATCTGCCTCTCGCCAGCGACCGGCAGCCAATAATTTCTCAAGTCCGCTATAATCTACTCCTACATTCGAGCGCAACTCTACCTTCTCTATCCTTTTCTCCCCCGAAGGAAACAGCTTCAACCATTCCTCAATAGACTGAGGGCGGTCTTTCTGTTCCACCGCCATCCCCATTAAAATTGCTAAATTTAAGTCGTCACTAATACTCGAATTTATCTCTTTTGGCGCTAGTAATTCCTGATTTTCTAACTTCCGCATAAAAGATGGCGTAGGTGTTTCACCAGTCACTAAATAATACAAAGAAGCTGCTAAAGCATAAATATCTAAAGTCGGCGATTTTTCTCCCTTCGTCTGTTGTTCCCAAGGAGAAAAAAGTCTATAAGCTGGCTTACTCGTGCTTTTTATTCCCAATTCTACAGCCAAGGCAAAATCAATTAAAACTGGTATTTCGCTACCATCGCGCACCACTATATTTCTGGGGCGAATATCTCGATGAATTATCCCTGCTAGGTGGCATTTTTTTAAAGCTTCGGCTATTGGTCGAATATAATTAATTGCTTTCTCTTCCGCAATTTTTCCTTCCTGAGACACTAATTCATATAAATTTTTTCCTTGAATATAATCCATGAGGGCCCAGGGAATTCTATCTTCTTC
>CALKCV010000197.1 GCA_938083405.1 uncultured Microcoleaceae cyanobacterium
GCGATTACTACGACAGTAGATTTATGGTTCTAGAACGCGAATTGTGACCCACTACCAAAAGTTGAAAGACTGCAATCTTTAACCTTACTAGAGAGGGAATTAATGTTAAATTCTAAGCGGGGCAAGGGGCCCATATTAAAAAGTTTAGCTATGGGGCTGGGAATAGTATTAACCTTGACGCTGTTCTTGGCCTTTTTTAGTCCTCAAAGATCCCTAGCAAAAGATTCAAAGCCACAGGCAACCCAGAGGGCAAATTTACCTGTCGCTTTACTACAGCAACCCACTGGCCAAGAGCCGCAGACAAATACAACAGAAGAACTCCTGCTGAAATTGGGCAGCGAAGGCATTTTAGTAGAAGAATTACAAATCGAATTAAAACTACTGGGCTATTACCAAGAGGAAATAGATGGCGTCTATGGAACTAATACAGAAATTGCCGTTTCGGAATTTCAAAAAGGTGTGGGTTTAGAACCGGATGGTATTGTTTCTGTTGGCGTTTGGCAAAGCTTAAAAGGTTTAGAGTCCGGCAAGTCATTACCTCCAGCGCCGCTGAAAATGCCTCCAGACATTCAAAAGATTTTAGACAGGGGGGAACTGGTAGTCGCCATGCGAGGAATTGATACTCCTCCTTTTTTTATGTACGATCAAAATAACAAATTATGCAGCGACGACCCTTCTACTTATGTCACAGACGAAAAAGGAAAACTTTGCGGTTTGGATGTAGAAATAGCTATAGCGCTTGCAGATGGATTGGGAGTAAAACTTAGATTGGACCGCTCTCAAACAGATTTTAGTAAAGTAGTTCGATTGGTATTCGATCGCCAAGCAGATTTAGCCATATCTAAATTAAGTATTAGTCCTAATAGAGCAACTAGACTGCGATTTTCTACGCCTTATGTGAATATGCGGCGAGCTTTACTTGTCAATCGCGTTCTCCTGGCGCAACAGACTAAAAATCGCCGGGCTGTTGAGGCAATTAAGAATTTAGAAGGTAAAATCGGGGTAATTCAAAATACTACTTATCTTGAATTTGCTAAAAAGCTTTTTCCGAAGGCTACTCCCGTAGAATTTCCATCTTGGACGGGAGCGATCGAAGCAGTTGCTAGCGGCAATATTTTAGCTGCCTACCGCGATGAAATGGAAGTAAAAAAAATAGTTTTGAGCCAACCAAATACCGCTTTAAAAGTACAAACAGTTGCTCTGACAGATACCAAGGATTCAATAGCGGCGATCCTTCCTTGGGATAGCGAGCAATTATTAACTTTTGTCAATGTCGTTCTCGACACCAAAAACTTTAATTATACAGTTGACGATTTGATTGAGAAATATCCGACAGTTTTTCAAAAGCAATAAGGCAGCATCTCATGGGAGCATCCCAATTTTGAAGAAAACCAAAAGTTTAAGGCTTTTAGGCAACAGGCAACAGGCAACAGGCAACAGGGAAAAGAGCTTTTCTGTTGTCAAAAAGTATTTTTACAAATATGGGATGCTCCCGCATCTCATATTGGTAGTGGGTCGCAAATAGTGTTTTAAAGTTCAAATCTTTTTTGTAGTAATCGCAGAGCGCGATTAATATCGATATTAATCGCGCTCTGCGATTGCTACCAAGAGTCACTACACAAGTAAAATTTCGGAAAATTAATAATGAATTCACGAAAAAAAACAAATTCTTTTTCTATTGTCAATTTGTTAAGAAATCCGTGGCTGCTTCTATTTAGCTTTTTTATTGGTGCAATTATTGGCTTATTCCAACCTGCTTTTGCAACTATTATCGCCCCTTTAGGGCGATTGTACTTATTGCTTTTAAAGATGTGCGTTTTGCCCATCTTAATATCAGCAATTACCACGAGCATAGCCCGTCTGATGACTAAAAAAGGTGCTGGAGTTTACATCAAACGAATTCTCATTGTTTTCCCAGCAATGCAAGTGGCACTTAGCATTTTCGCAGTCATCCTGGCACATATTACCCGCGCGGGAAATAATCTTAATTCAAAAACTTTAGAAAGCCTCGGAGTTTTGGTAAATAAATCGGGCATCGATCTAGAAATTTCCATTAGCGGTCCCATTCCTATAGAAGAAGAACCTCCCGCTTTGAGCGAATTTATCTTTAATTTGGTGCCGGATAATATCTTTGATGCTCTCAGCGAAGGGGATACTTTAAAGGTTTTGTTTTTCTCAATTGTTTTTGGTATTTTTGTGGGAATACAGGAGAAGAAAAGCCACAAGCCAGCATCTATTTTAGATGTTTTTGAAAATACTTATCAAGCCTTTAATAAATTGATATTTTCTCTGACATTATTATTGCCTTTCGCCCTGTGCAGTCTCATAGCATATCAGGTTGCTAAAACCGGTTTAAATGTGGTGTTGGCGATGATAAGTTTTGTGGTGACGGGTTTAATAGCCTTTCTGCTGATTTACCTGATTAATACTCCCATAATTTGGTGGCGATCGCGCAATTCTCCCCTATACGTCCTCTCCAGTATCAAGGAACCAACCATTCTCGCCCTAGCTACTAGCAACGCCCTAGTTTGCTTGCCTTCTTCTATCTCAGCCCTCAGCGACTCCCTCAAGTTCAACCGCGAAACAACCGATCTCATAGTTCCCCTAACCATCACCATCGGTCGTTTCGGACAAATCGTCTATTTTGCCCTCGCCAGCGAGTTTGTGGTTCAACTCTACGATCGCGATTTGGGACTCGGGGGTGCTTTGATTATTGTCGCGGGCTCGATTTTGGCGGGGATGGCGAGTTCTGGTGCCACTGGTATTGTTACTCTAACCATGCTTGGCATTGTTTTGCAACCTTTGGGACTGCCCCTGGAAGCGGTTTTAGTTTTGTTTATCGCCATCGACCCGATTATGGACCCCTTCCGAACTATGTGCAACGTCCATACTGGTATGGCAGCTACGGCTTTAATTGCCGATCGCGATACCGATGAGAAATCGGCGATCGCAAAAGACTGGGTAGCGAGTTAGATTGAGGGACAGGCATCTTGCCTGTCCTACCGTAGAACAGGCATCTTGCCTGTTCGGGCATCTTGCCTGTTCGGGCATCTTGCCTGGGTAGCGAGTTAGATTGAGGGACAGGCATCTTGCCTGTCCTACCGTAGAACAGGCATCTTGCCTGTTCGGGCATCTGGCCTGTTCGGGCATCTTGCCCGTTCCCAAGCTTACCAATTGCTTATAATCTTCTCTTCCACCGGATAAGTATGCCCGGAACAATTCACAACTACGACCTCATCGGGCTCTATCCAACCCGATCGCGCCAGCTTCATCAGTCCGGCAAAAGTAACCGCCGTAGCCGGTTCTACGGAGATGCCCTCAGTAGTGGCTAACAACCGAGTCATCTCGTAAGCTTCCTCGTCCGTCGCCACCTCCATGGCCCCACCATTTTCCTGCAGGATATCGTAAAGCAACTCGTAGGCGCGACCGGGGTTGCCCGTTGCCAGAGTGGCGATCGCCGTCTGCGGATTTTCCACCGGAGTTGCTTTTGGTTGTCGGTTTTTAAAAGCATTCACCATCGGGGCGCAACCGGCAGATTGAATTAGCCCGATCGCCGGCACCAGATCCGCCAAACCGATGGCCGCCAATTCCTCAAAACCTTTAGCAACCCCAATGGGGCCCATCCCCCCGCTGACTCCCTGAAAATACCAATCTGGAGACTGCCACTGAAGTTGTTCGGCTATCTCAAAAGCCATAGTCTTCATGCTTTCCACGCCGGCAAAGGTTTTGATACCCGCATCCAAAAACAAATTTTTGCTTTGAGCAAAATCCGCTGCCGCCGCCTTCGCTTCGTCGTAAGTGCCGTCAATTTTAATAATTTCGGCACCGCAGACTGCCGCTTCCCGAATTTTTTCTGCTGGGACGAGTTTGGGGAAGAAAACCCATAATTTAATGCCGGCGCGGGCGGCGTAGGCCGAGTAGGCGATCGCCACGTTACCAGTGGAAGCGAGGACTAATTCTTTGATGCCTCTTTCCTTCATTACCGAAATTGCTACGGATGCCTGCCGGTCTTTAAACGAGCCGGTGGGCCCTTGTCGTTCGTCTTTGAGGTAGAGATTTTTTAGACCCATCTTCTCCCCCAGTCGTCGGGCGCGAGTTAGGGGAGTGTAACCTTCCCCCAGACTGACGATATTCTTAGGGTCTAATACTGGCAGCAATTCCCGGTAGCGCCAGAGGTTGGCTTCTCTTGTTGAGATTTGTTGCTGCCAGTCCGACTGGGACAATAGATCGAGATTGTATTCTGCTTGAAGGATCTTCGCGCCGCAGTTGGGACACTCGCTGAGGAGTTGGGAATATGGCGTTATAGTTCCGCAGCTAGTACATTTTAGGTCGATTTTCTTGCTTGAGTTTTGCAACATTTGAAATTTCTGCGCTTTTACGAGTCTTTACTAGATCGTTATCGCTTTGAAGTATTGGCTATCGGGAAATTCTCCCTATCTATTCGCAGTCCAGAAACCGGGTTTCTTAGGTCAATACCTTCGCCATTTTTCTTGTAGGTTGGGTGCCGCGTAGCGTAACCCAACATAAACGCAAGCGTGCGCCCAACGAAGATGTTGGGTTTCGCTGCCCTTGACCCAACCTACGAATAGTATTTTTTATTTTGGCGAAGGTATTGTTCAAAAAACCCGGTTTCTTAATTCGTTGGCGAGTCTATTCAACTTACCTATTACCCATTACTCGTTACTTCTTTTTTTTGCAGATATTCAAATACGCTTTTATCGCCAATATCTGGGGGAATGGCTTGCACCAATTTCCGCACTCCAAATATGATAAATAGCGTCGCCCAAGATATTAGCAAAAACCTTTCCATATTAACTGGCAAAATACCTACCATCCGACCTAGTAACAAAGAAGGAACTATGAGGGTTAAGAATTTAGTTTCTAGGCGATCGAAACAGAAAGCTTCTTTAAAATAAATTCCTGTCAAAGCAGCGAAGGTAAAACCTACGCCGAAGATAGTCGCTGGATTATTGTAAACTGTTAGAACGAGAGGTTCCGGGTTTTGAATGGCCAAAACAAGGGCGGCAACAACTCCGACCGCCCAAAAGAGTTGGAGGAGTCGGTGGAGGCTGGCCATATAAATATGGATCGTAGCCAAAGCAACTCCCAGGGCCAAACAAAAACAGGCATACAAGGGAGTTAATGCTTGTAAAACGCCTTGGTTACTACCTTTCCAGAGGACGAGGGCGCTGCCAAGGGCAAAACACAGGGCGGCCAGCATTAAGCTGCTGCGGTAGATAATAACGCCCTGGCGATCGCTCTTCGTAATGGTAAACTCGCCGAACTGTCCTTGATAGACTGGAGGCTGCGATGAGTCTGCTAATTGTGTCATAATTGTTTGCTCCTAAATCGCTTGCTTCTAAATTGCTTGCTTCCAAACAAGCTTTCATTAGTATTTTTTAACTATACTTTAGTTATAACGAATATCGAGGAATCATGTCATGGCTAAATCTAAAAATCAACCAAATAAAAATAAGTCGCAGCTAGATATCGAGCGTCTTAAGCCGCTTAAAATTGAAGAAACTATAGAAAAAAAGCCCCCCAGAAGTAGCACAAAATTAGATAGCGTGCTTGCAAATCTAGGCAGTAAGATTTTGGATCTGAAAGTGGGGAAAATGAATATGGGTTCTCTGGAATTTGACTTCGATTTCTTAGACGACGAAGACTTCGACGAAGAATTTGAGGAGTATCTGCAGGAGGTTTTAGGGACGGAGAATATTGAAGTTAACAAAACTAATTTAAAAAAATATTTTAATTACTTAAAGAAAAACCTGAAAATGCCTTGTTTGGTAACGGGAATAGACGTGCTAGATGAGGAAGACGATCCCGAACTCGATAGTGGTACAAAGAAGGACAATGTCTCTGTCAGTATGCTCGCTGAAGATGACATTTATAATATTGTTGAATTCAATAACCATTTACACGATCTATATGGCATTCTAGTAGAAGTGGAATCGGCTCGGGTAACTCGGCTAAGACGAACGAAAAATAAAGAAAGGTTGACCGTGCCCCTAGCTCAATTAGAAGTATTGGACCCGGACTCGCCTAATTACGAATTGTTGGATAATTATTCGATTTGGTTTTTTAGCGAATAGTAATAATGGTTAGTTGTTAGTTGTTAGTGGAGCAGTGTTTGAACGTCAAAATCTTGTTCGTAGTAATCGCTAATCGCTAATTATCTATATCAATCGCTTTAGCGATTACTACGAGCGTTCGCTACATCTTTAGCACTACCACAACTAACAATTAACAACTAACAATTAACAACTAACGAGATCGCGATCTTAAGCATAAACGCGGGATTTTTGAGTGGTTGCGAAAGCTTCTACCAAAGCGCGAACCGCTGCCACCATGGCTAAATCGTTATCTAAACGATTAACCGCAGAACCGACACCCACTCCAGCGGCACCCGCAGCGATCGCCATTGGGGCAGTCACGTTAGAAATACCAGAGGCGCACAAGACCGGCACGGAAACCGCCCGAGAAATTTCCGAAGCAGCAGCTAAAGTAGGCGCTGCTTTTTCAATCAGTCCCAGAGTACCGGGGTGAGAGGGTTTAACTGCGACGCTTCCTTCCGTTTGGATGATGTCCGCGCCGGCTGCTACTAATTCTATGGCTAATTCTGCTTGGCGGTCTAGTTCCAAGATGTGAGGTACGGTGACGGATAAGGTTATTTCTGGCAATAAGTCGCGAGTCTGGCGAGTTAATTCTAAAACCTCCTGGGCTTCAAACCGCCGACCTTGCGCGTAGAAAGCATCAAAGTTACCAATTTCTATTAGATCCGCACCGGCTTCCACTGCCGACAAAAACTTCGCTGGTTCCACCGCAGAAACGCAAATTGGTAAGTCTGTCAGCTTCCGCGCCATTTCTACCAAGCTGGCATCGGCGGCAATATCGACAAAGGTCGCACCGCCTTCGGTTGCTGCTTTGATGGTGGCGGCGACTCGTTTGGCATCAAAATTAGTTAAGCCGCTGATGATTTTGAGGACGGGACCGCGATTAAAGGCGGTTTGTAATTTAGAGTTGAGGGTCATAGTTAATTCCTTTAGCTTAGAATTTATTCAATGGTAAATTTTACACGAATTTCGCATTTAGATAGATGAACCGATCGGAAAATTTAATAATTCCCAAGGGCGATCGCTTTTGGCTGACCAACGCCTGCGTGCCGGTCTGCCTCCTAGAAATGCCCCCAGATGGAGACTGCCAGACGATTATAGAAAATCAGACTTTTGAGGGGTTGTCCCTGGTGGATGTGGAAATAGACCGGGGGGCGATCGCTGCTATCCTTCCCGCCGCCATCCGTGAGGCTGGGGGGGACATACCCGCAGTTGACCTGGACGCCGGCCAACTTTGGCCCTGTTTTGTGGATTTCCACGCCCATCTGGACAAAGGCCATATTTGGATGCGATCGCCCAATCCCGACGGCACCTTCGGGAGTGCCTTGGAAGCGGGAAGCAAGGATGCCGAAGAATATTGGAATGCGGAAGATGTCTTTCGCCGGATGGAATTTGCCCTTAAATGCAGCTACGCCCACGGCACTAAAGCTATTAGAACTCACATCGACTCTTTTGGGGAACTAGCTGCTGTTAGTTTGGGAGTTTTTCAAGAGTTACAAACTCAGTGGCAAAATCGATTAATTTTGCAGGCAGTTAGTTTAGTTGGTCTCGATTATTATCTAACTCCAGAAGGCGAGAAATTGGCAGATTTAATTGCGGAAGTAGGGGGCATCTTGGGAGGAGTTGCTTATATGAATCCCGATTTAGACGAGCAAATAGATCGAGTATTTGTTTTGGCAAAAGAACGCGAATTAGACCTGGATTTCCATACTGACGAAAATGGCAACGTTGATTCCGTGACTTTGCGACAAGTTGCGGAAGCTGCTATTAAACATCAATTTACGGGGAAAATTACTTGCGGTCATTGTTGCAGTTTGGCAGTACAACCGCCAGAGTTAGTAACAGAAACTCTGGAATTAGTTAAGGAAGCGGGGATTGGTATTGTCAGCTTGCCTAGTTGCAATCTTTACTTGCAAGATAGGGTTTGCGAACGGACTCCACGCTGGCGGGGGGTGACGTTATTGCACGAGTTGAAAAAACGGGGAATTCCTGTAGCGATCGCCAGCGATAATTGTCGCGATCCTTTTTATGGTTTTGGAGATCATGACGTTTTAGAAGTTTTTAATTTGGGAGTAAGAATCGCCCATTTAGATATGCCTTATGGAGATTGGCCGCAGATTGTAACTAAAACTCCGGCTGAGTTAATGGGATTGGGAAATGTTGGTAAAATTGGAGTGGGTTTGCCGGCGGATTTGATATTATTTAAAGGTAGAAATTTTAGCGAATTATTATCGCGGTCCCAGTGGGATAGAGTGGTGTTGAGAAACGGAAAACGCATCGATACGAATTTACCAGATTATAGAGAATTAGACGATTTATTGTAGGGTGCGCATCGCGCACCTTTTCTTGTATGGTATGCATCGCGCATCAAATCCTATATGGTGCGCAATGGGCATCAAATTTTCTTATATGGTGCGCAATGGGCATCAAATCTTCTTATATGGTGCGCAATGCGCACCCTACGGGAATGGAAAAATTATGCTACAATCTCATCAATTGCTTTTGCTAAAAACAGACAAGATACAATATTAACAACTAACCAATAACCAAATGAACTCAACAACAATAGATTGGGAAGCAATCTCCTCAGAACTAGCAGGAATAGAAATAATCCAAGACACCGAGAGACTAGCTAAATTATCCCTAGACTACTATCATTTTAGCCCTGTTTTACAACCATTATTAGAAGAAAAGCGAGGGGATTTAGTAGTACGCCCCTGCACGGAAGAAGAAGTATTAAAAATTGCTAAAATTTGCGTAAAATATAAAGCACCTTTAACAGTTCGCGGGGCGGGAACTGGTAACTACGGACAATGCGTTCCTCTCAGTGGAGGCATCATTCTCGATACTACGAAAATGAATAAAATCTCCTGGATAAAACCTGGTTTAGCCTGCGTCGAACCGGGAGTAAAAATGGCAGCTTTCGACAAAGAAGCGCGAGAAATTGGTTGGGAATTAAGGATGTATCCTTCTACTTATCGAACCGCAACCATTGGCGGATTTATTGGCGGGGGTAGCGGGGGAATTGGTTCTATTACTTACGGACAATTGCGCGATCGCGGCAACCTTCACGCAGTCCGAGTTGTGACCTTAGAAGACGAACCAAGAGTAATAGAATTGCGGGGCGACGAAGTGCAAAAAGTCAATCACGCCTACGGCACTAACGGCATTATTACCCAATTAGAAATACCTCTAGCACCGGCCTATCCTTGGGCGGAATTAATCGTCAATTTTGATGACTTTATGACTTCGGCAAAATTCGCTCAAGAATTGACAGATACCGATGGTATTATCAAGAAATTAATCTGTATTTGTGCCTGGCCCATACCTCAATATTTTGCCGCCCTCCGCAGCTATATTCCAGAAGGAAAACACAGCGCTTTATTAATAATTGCCGAACCTTCTCTGGAACCTTTTAAAGAATTGGTAAAGGAATATGGCGGGGATATTAGCTATGAAAAAAGCGCCGAAGATGGAAATAAAGGAGTGTCGCTTGCTGAATTTACCTGGAACCATACCACGTTACACGCCCGCAGCGCCGATCCGTCTCTAACCTATTTGCAGAGTTCGTTACCTGACGACCCGAAAATGGAATTGCTGGAACATTTATACGGTCATTTTGGCGACGAAGTAATGATGCATTTAGAGTTTGTAAAAAGCGGCGGAAAATCGGTTATCGCTGGCTTGCAAGTAGTTCGTTATACCAGCGAAGACCGGCTAAACGAGATTATTCGCTACCACGAAGAACGGGGGGCGACGATCTTTAATCCTCATACTTATATCTTAGAAGATGGAGGCATGAAAACAGTTAATGTGGAACAGGTTGAGTTTAAGAAAAAGGTCGATCCTTATGGGTTATTTAATCCTGGTAAAATGAGAGGATATTTTGAGGAAAAAGAGTAAGTTATGGTGGCGATCTAAAATACTCGATCCCCCTAAATCTCCCTTTTCAAGGGGGACTTTGACTGGCTTGTAATCTCCACTTAAAAAGGGATACTTTGACTAGCTCCCCCCTTAAAAAGGGGGGCAGGGGGGGATCGAATATTTCTCTTAGAAACCCGGTTTCTTAAATGGTCTCGGGGGACTAGAAGGCGCGGTTTCGGGGACGATACCTTCGCCTGCATCGAGATTTTAGAAACCCGGTTTCTTAAAGAAACCGGGTTTCTGGCCTCCGAATGAAACCCGGTTTTTG
>CALKCV010000198.1 GCA_938083405.1 uncultured Microcoleaceae cyanobacterium
TTGCTAGTTTTGAGAAAAGAAAAAATGTCTGTTAAATTAATCAAAAAACTGCCCAAAATAGCTTTTTTTACCTGTTTGGGATTTTTATTAACTATAGTTATTAGTTGTACGAATTCTAGCCCAAATTCCCTAACTCAAGAATATAAGGAAATTGAGTTTTGGACTATGCAGCTACAACCCCAGTTTACTGATTACTTTAATAATTCGATCGCTCGGTTTGAAGCTGAGAATCCAGGGGTCAAAGTTCGTTGGGTCGATGTGCCTTGGTCGGCTATGGAAAGTAAAATCCTGGCCTCTGTCTCGGCTAAAACTGCTCCCGATGTTGTTAATCTTAACCCGGATTTTGCGGCTCTTTTAGCGGAACGCAATGCTTGGTTGGAGTTGGAGGAGCTGGTGTCTGAGTCGGAGCGATCGCTTTATTTACCTAAAATTTGGCAAGCCAGCCAGCTAGATAATAAAACTTTTGGGATTCCTTGGTATTTGACGGCACAAATAACGGTTTATAATACGGAACTATTTGAGAAGGCTGGCATCGAAAAACCCCCCGCTACTTATGCAGAATTGGCTGTTGTAGCTAAAACTATTAAAGAAAAAACGGGTAAATATGCCTTTTTTGTCACCTTTTTACCGGAGGATTCTTCTCAGGTTTTAGAGTCTTTCATCCAGATGGGAGTGCCGTTGGTCGATAAGGAAGGAAAAGCGGCTTTTAATACTGCTAAAGGTAAGGCGGTTTTCCAATATTGGGTAGAGCTCTACAAAAATGGATTGCTGCCGCGAGAGGTATTGACCCAAGGCCACGAACGCGCGATTCAACTTTATCAGTCTGGGGAAACGGCTTTGTTGTTTTCTGGGCCCGAGTTTATCGAGGCGATCGCTCTGAATGCACCAACTATAGCAAAAGTCTCGGAATCGGCACCCCAAATTACTGGGGAAACCGGTAAGAAGGGAGTGGCAGTGATGAATTTGGTTATCCCCCGCCAAACCGATGTCCCGGAATTAGCTCTCAAGTTTGCTTTGTTTGTCACGGGCGATCGCAACCAGCTTGCTTTTGCTAAAGAGGCCAATGTTTTGCCTTCTACTTTGGAGGCTTTGGAGGATAGTTATTTTAAGACCGTCCCAGAGGATGCTACCCAAGGCGATCGGGCTCGTATTGTCAGCGCCAGTCAAATGTCCCAGGGAGAAGTGTTGATTCCAGTGGTTAAAGATTTAAAGGATTTAAAAGAGGTTATTTATGATAACTTGCAGGCTGCCATGTTGGGGGACAAGACTGTAGATGAGGCTGTGGCCGATGCTGCTTTGCTCTGGAACGAAAGGGATTAAAGGATTTTTTCAAGCTAGAGCTTACCAGGCACTCTTGCGCTTCTTCTAGCGTAAAACTGGCACTCTTAGATAAGTTGCCAGTTTTTATTTTGCCAGTTTTTATTTGTATTTGGGATTGATACTAACCATCGTTCCATACCTTTAAGACGTTTGGCTTGATTTTTTTGAATTTTGACTTGATTATTTTTAATAAAGCTTGAGTAGGTTAGGCTACATGAAAATTAATTTTAATTAACAAAAATTAGATTAAAGTTAAAATATAAGGAAAACTTTTATAAAAGGATAACGGTCAATGATTGCGCAAAAATCTGTTAGCCTGCGTTCCATCGACTATTTATTAAGCCTCAGCCCCAAGCATTTTAGCGGGCGGTTGGATATAGCTACTTCAGGAAAACATCAGTGGAGCATTTATTTTGACAAAGGTCGGATAGATTGGGCCACGGGAGGAGTCCATCCACGGCGACGTTGGCGAAGGAATTTGAGGAAATACTGTCCGAATTTATCTGTAGATGCTTTAATCCCATTAGAAGATGATGTAGAAGATACGCGACTTTATACCTTATTGACGGTTTTACTGCAAAAAAAAGAGATTTCTCAGACGCAAGTCGTAGCCATTACCAAAAATACGGTTGCAGAGGTTATTTTCGATCTAATTCAACAGCAAGAATTAGAAAATAACGAGAAGAATAACGTCTTTTATACTTGCGATCGCCGAGACGTTCTCAAACAACCTATTATGCGGGTGAGCGTCTATGAAGTATTAGAAGAGGTTCAGAAACAATGGCAAGGTTGGCGCAAGGGAAAATTAACTAATTATTCTCCTAATTTGGCACCGAGACTCAAAGAACCTCGAAAACTTCAAAATCGACTATCCGCCAAAGCTTACAAAAAACTAAAAACTGCTACTCGTGCCCGACTAACTCTCAGAGATTTGGCAGTTTACCTCAAGCAAGATTTATTGAAACTGACTAAGTATTTAATGCCGTACATCCATGAAGGTACAATAGAATTAGTCGAAGTGCCGGACTTGGCCAATCCACTGAAGGCCAAACAGAAAAGACAGGAGAAGCAAAAGGCGATCGCTAACCAGAGCAAAGGGACAACAGGGGGCAGAAATAAAACTACTTCCCAAAAACCTCCAGTTTTAGGTAAGCCTAATTTGGACGATCGTCCTTTAATTGTCTGCATAGATGACTGTCCCTTAACTCTGAAAATGTTAAGGAAAATTATAACTAAAGCGGGTTATCGCTTTTTTGGCATCCAGCAAGCATTTATGGCAATGCCGGCTGTAATCGAAAAAAAGCCAGATTTAATCTTATTAGACCTGGTAATGCCCATTGCGAATGGCTATGAAATTTGCACCCAAATACGCAGGGTTTCTAATTTAAAAGATACACCTGTAGCGATTTTAACAGGTCGAGACGGTCCGATAGATCGAGTTCGGGCTAAAGTAGTAGGGTGTTCTGATTTTATAGCCAAGCCTGTGGAGGCTGGGAAAGTTTTGAGAGTTATCGAAAAATATTTGGGTGCTAAAACTGACAAAAAATCCAATTAATTAATTTTT
>CALKCV010000199.1 GCA_938083405.1 uncultured Microcoleaceae cyanobacterium
TCTGGGTCTGTTCTAAGACTGTCGAGTTGTTAATCGACGATAACGCCCTTTGTGGGTTTTCCTCTTGGTGCGAGATGTACTATGGGAAAACAACAAAGGGCGTTCTTTATTTTGATTTCTTAATTTTTATTCCTTTCAATATGTCATCCACTAATAACAATCTGGATAACAACGGAGTCAACCTCCTGGCGTTTCTAGAAATTTTCTCTAGAGAAGGTGGAATTCAATCTTATGTCAAGGATATTTTTCGCGGTTATCAATCTTTGGCAAGTTCGAGGCAAGTTCTACCAGCAGAAATATTGCTGTTGAGAGACGGTCCCGAGTCGATTAATCCTTTTGAGTCCCAAAGCCTCAAATTTTCTTATCTCAAAACCGAACCGGTTTGGTTGGGGCGTTTGAGAATGGCGGCAACTTTAGTTTTGTCTTTGCTGTTGCGGCGGCCCCAACAAGTATTTTGCGGTCATATTAATTTGGCAGCGCTGGTACGAACTTTCTGCGTTCCTCTGGGGATCCCTTACGCGGTCTTGACTTATGGTAAGGAGGTCTGGGCACCTTTACCTGCTAAGGCACAAACAGCCCTGGCAGAGGCGGCGAGTATTTGGACGATTAGCCGTTACAGTCGCGATCGCTGCTGCGAAAATAACAATCTCGACCCGGATAAATTCCAACTTTTGCCCTGCATGGTGGATGGCGACAGGTTTACTCCAGGCCCCAAAGAGGAGAGTTTAATCGAAAAATACAACCTCCAGGGGGCAAAAGTTTTAATGACCGTGGCGAGATTGTGGTCTGGAGACATTTATAAGGGTGTGGATGTGACCATTCGCGCCCTGCCCGCAGTAGCACAAAAGTTTCCCGAAGTCAAGTATTTGGTCGTCGGACGGGGAGACGATCGCCCCAGATTAGAAAAACTGGCTCTAGATTTGGGAGTGGGAGACCGGGTAGTATTTGCCGGTTTCGTGCCGACGGAAGATTTAGTCGAGCATTATCGGTTGGCCGATGGTTATGTCATGCCGTCTCAAGAAGGATTTGGTATCGTGTATTTAGAGGCGATGGCCTGTGGAGTTCCGGTTTTGGCTGGAGATGCGGATGGTTCCGCCGACCCCTTACAAGATGGTAAGTTAGGATGGCGCGTCCCCCATCGAGACCCAGAAGCGGTGGCGGCAGCTTGTCTGGAACTTCTCGCGGGGGAGGATCGACGCTGCGACGGTGAGTGGCTGCGCCAGGAAACTATTAGGGCTTTTGGTTCCGCTGCTTTTGCAGAGAGACTGAGGCAACTGTTAAGTCGTTCGTAGGGGTGCCGTTCGTAGTAATCGCTTTAGCGATAAAAAATAAAGTTATTAAAACCACCCTTTATGGTTGCAGTTCGTAGCGATCGCTTTAGATCGAGTCGCAATAAACAACCGCTCGGGAAAACCAGAAGGCAAGAGAGGCAAAGACAGTAAAATCAGTAGTTCTACGCTAATAACCCAATTATTAATTATTAATTATTAATTGATATTAGTGGTTGGGAAAAAAGGTTCGACTAACAATTATAAGTGGAGGAAAAAAAAGTGAATCAAAATAATGAGATTTTAAAATTAAATTTAGGAGCTATTAAAAATTGGTTAATCCTGTTAGGAATTGTCTGGTTGCTGGCTTCCGTAGGTTTGGGATGGGTGGTTAATTCTGTGTTGATTTTAATAGCATTTTTGCTAGTGACTCCAGCGATCGCTTTTGTGTTTCTGCGGTGGTGGTTGAGTCGCAATTTAATAGAGGATAAATGCCCCGTTTGCAGCTACGAATTTACTGCTTTAAATAAAACCCAGTGTCAATGCGCTAGTTGCGGCGAACCGCTACAGGTGGAAGGGGGTAAGTTTATGCGTTTAACTCCTCCGGGCACTGTTGATGTTACCGCAGTTGAAGTAAGTTACTCCCAGTTGGAAGAAGAGAAAAAGAACTAATTTAAGGAATTATGAGCGCAACTCAATTAAGACAACCCCTAGTATCCTATACTATTGAATGGGAAAAATTGCCAGATGACTTTAAATTACCAGACGAGCCAGTGGAAAATATAAGTCATCCTTTGTTAGCGTCAGCATTGCGAGAAATCTTAGAAATTGCAGGTTTAATTGGACCGACAGCTTTAATAGTTTCTAACTTTGCCTTATGTGCCACGGTTAATAAAAAAACCGTAGTAAAAGCACCTGATTGGTGTTACGTTCCTAATGCTTTACCAGTTCCATCGCCTTTTATGAGACGGAGTTACACGCCTAATTTAGAAGGAGATATTCCGGCGGTGGTGATGGAATTTATCTCGGATACGGAAGAAGAAGAATATTCCGTTAAACCTACTTACCCTTATGGGAAATGGTTCTTTTACGAACGGATTTTGCGAGTACCGATTTATGTCATTTTTGAGCAGAACGAGGGAAGGTTAGAAGTACACGATTTAGCAGACGGACGCTATGAATTGAGACAACCGGATGCTAACGGACGTTATTTTATTGCGTCCTTGGGTTTATATTTGGGGGTTTGGCAAGGTACGAAGGCATCAGTAACGGGTTATTGGCTGCGGTGGTGGGATGAGTCTAATAATATGTTGCCTTGGACGGTAGAAGGAGTTCGACAAAGTAGAGAAGAGGGAATAAAAGAGGGAAAAATCGATCTAATTATGCGGTTATTGACTCGCCAAATAGGAGAAATATCTGATGAAGCGGCAGGGGCGATCGCTAATTTATCTGTTACGGATTTAGATGAGTTAAGCGAGGCTTTATTCGATTTTAATTCTAGCGGCGATCTGGCAAGTTGGTTAGAAAAGTAAAAGTTAGCGATCGCGACACTCCAGGGCAAACTAAACGGATAGTAAATCTACGATCGAACCGATAAATTATCGCCCGTTTAGTTTGCCCCTACAAAGACAATGCCGCAACGCCGGATTTTTGGGTCTCCCAATAACCCCCGACGTTACACCGAACTACCAAAAACGAGCGACCGCCACTGCCAAGTTGGGGAATGCTTCGGGGGCGATGTTGCCTTGGGTGAGGATAGATTGAAATTGATAATCTTCGCCCTGGGGTTGTCGAAAAATATGAACTCGGCGACCGAGCGCGTCTGCCACCCAATATTCTTTAATTCCCGCCTTGGCATAAATTTTCTTTTTTTCCTTCAGGTCGTAACTCAGAGTCGATTGAGAAATTTCTACCAACCAGAAGATATCTTCGGCGTAGGGATGATGCTGTCGGTAGAGCGATCGCGGCGGACGGACTATGGCTAGGTCTGGTTCTGGCTCGGAGTCCGATAAAGTAATAGGATGAGCTTCTCTGACTGCTGCCTGGTTTTGTAAAAGATTCCGTAAATAGTTGGCGAGCCCGTCCGTTACATAACTATGCAGAGGTCCTTCTGGAGACATTTCTATAATTTCTCCTGCTAACAATTCCACCGGGCGATCGCTTAAGATTCCCGCTTCTATCAAACGATGATAATCTTCAACCTTCCACTTAAGCAGAGTTTTCATCTTTTCCTTAAAATTATAG
>CALKCV010000200.1 GCA_938083405.1 uncultured Microcoleaceae cyanobacterium
GACCGGGAGTTGCTTATGAAATTATCACCAGTTTATTTGCGCTGGCGGGAGGACACTTTAGAACAAGGCCGCCAAGAAGGCCAGCAGGACATCAAGCAGCAAATGATTCAAAGTTTCTTTACAGTCCGCTTTGGTTCTGTAGATGAGGAACTTTCGGCTATTGTCGAACCGATGTTGGAGTTGCCCCAGGACGAGCTAACTTCTCTATTGTTGGCTGCTTCTCGCGAGCAATTGTTAGAAAGGTTTGGCAAATAAGTCATTTTTTGTTTGTCGTTAATTTTTATAGCATTTTCATCTGAGAAGATTTCGATAATTTTTGGCGCTTTATAAAGAGCAAACCGCAAATTTTCGTTCTTAACATTTGGACCCAGAAACCCGGTCGATCAAAGAAACCGGGTTTCTTTGATATCGCATAAAACCAACGGATTGTTATATTGGGAATATTTCGATTTTTCAAAATTTTTAACTAACTGCCTCCAAGAACGTCCGGGACAACGTTGAAGGGCCTCAGCAGTACCCAAATTTTGGGAAAGAAAATTTTTTTATTGGCATTCCGACAAAAATCGTGCTATGGTAATTTACTGTAAGCCAAAAATGAAAAAGTAATTGGCCATAAATGGCTAGCTGCGCGGATGTGGCGGAATTGGTATACGCGCACGCTTGAGGGGCGTGTGGCTTTGCCTTGCGAGTTCGAGTCTCGCCATCCGCATTTGGATTAAACTAATAGATAAACGTAAAAGGAGTTACGAAGTTTTTTCGTTAAGCTCCTTTTTGTTTTAATTAAGGGGCATCGGGACTACAACATTTTGCTGAATATAGATAATTTAGGTTTGTAGAAGCTAGGATTAAGCTAGCTTAAAGTTAGTAGCTTTTTAGCTCCTGGCTTCTGTGAAATTCCGTTGACTCATAATGGCGCAATACCGCTACAGTTTATTAATAATAATATGTTTGACTGGTCTGGGCCTTTCTCCTGGTACCAGCAGAGCTACTGTCGAGAGTTCCCAACAACAAAAAGCGATCGCTCCCTATTCTCAAACAGAGCGATCGCTTTTAGAAATGGCCGAAACCGACCCTAAAGCAATAGCTAGTTCCTCCGGGGCCTTAGAACTGGCCCAAGCGGAGGAGTCGAACAGTGCTGAAGAGAAAAAGAAAAAGGCAGATTCTGGGGTCCCAAAACCGGTGCGGATGGTGTTGGGCCTGCTAAGGGGCCGCAAGACTCTATTAGCATTAAGCTTGATATCTGTTTTGATAACGGGGATGGCAGTATTTGTCCTGCTGAAACTGTTTGATGACGGTCAACCAGAATACGAAGAAGGAGATTTACCGCCAGAATTAGAGAACTTGGAGCGATCGGGGGAAGAAGAAATGGCCCCCGAAGTAGAAGAAAAACACCCTTACTTCGAGGCAAAGGAACCAGTTTTTGAGAGCGAAGTAGAGTTTCCTAATGCAGGTAGTGCTGCTGTGGAGGAAGTCAAAAATTTTGTAGAACCAGATAAATCTGTAACTCCACCTCCACCAAAAATTTCTCCTCTGGCAGAGGAGGAAGTTGTGGTACCATGGCAGGGCCTTTCTGAGGAGATGCCGGAACCTACCTACCAGACGCAAAACAAGAATTTTTCCGAACAAGATAATAATGGCGCGGGGCAAACTCTCCTCCAACCGCCGGCAGACAAAGAAATAGATATAGATATAGAAATACAGAAAGAAATAGAGACAAAATTGCAGGAGGAAGATTCCCATACAAGTTCGCCCGGGGAAACATCGACTCCGACAATGGAACCGGATCTTGTCGATCGCTCTTTTGGGGGCGATCGCCCAGAGGAAGAAAGTCACCCACCCGATGAGGTTAAAGATACTGCTGGCAGCGTTTCGCCTATTGGCGATCGCGAACCGGAGGTTAAAGATACTGCTGGCAGCGTTTCCCAAATAGGCGATCGCGAACCGACGGATCGGCATCGGGCAGATATTGAGTTAAGAAAAGAAACTGTCCCCTCGGCCCCAGTTGATGTTGTCGAACAATTAATCGACCAATTACAAAATCCCGATGCCGAAGACCGACAGCAAGCAATTTGGCAGTTAGGGGAAAAGGGAGACTCTAGGGCGATCGAACCATTGATTAATTTGTTGAGAGAATCTGACTCCAAGCAGCAAAGTCTGATTTTAACTACTTTATCTCAAATTGGTAACAAAACATTAAAACCGATGGTTCGGGCTCTCTCGCTGTCGTTGCAAAACGATAATCAAGAAGTAAGAATAAATGCAATTCGCGATTTGACTGATGTTTATGACGCAGCGATATCAGTTAGCAATATTCTACAATACGCTGTTGACGACCCGGACGAGGATGTTAGAAAAACTGCTAAATGGGCATTGGAGAAATTGAATAGAATTCGCCCCCCCAGGAATTTAGATTTCTGATGTTATAGCAATTCGTTGGTATAAAACGATATCTAAGAAACCCGGTTTTTTGAAAAAACCGGGTTTCTGGCTCAAAATGTTATCAAAATATCGGAAAGTCGAGCTATCGGATAAAAGCATTTGGTAAATTGTTAATTGTTAATTATTAATTGTTAATTACTTATGGCATACAGCGATTTTACTACGATTACAAAAGTAAGAAAAGCTTTTGATTTGAGTTTCATCGAAACTCAAGAACTCTTTACTAAGATTGATTCCATAAAACCTAGCGAATATTTGAAAATTACCCTGAAAGAATATGTACCTCTAGCTAATGCTATTAATACAAAAAAAGCTCGTTCGGAGTTAATTATTGCACCAGTATTATTGGAAGTAAGGCGCATTTTAAATTTCCAAATAGGTTTTTTTTCAGGAGTAGAATTTAATGTAGATTCTGCTACTGGATTAACTGGATTTTGCGATTATATTTTGACTGCTTCTAGGGAACTTTATGAAATTAGAACTCCGGTAGTTACGATGGTGGAAGCTAAGAATGAAAACATTAAAGGAGGATTGGGGCAATGCATTGCAGAAATGCTAGCTGCTAGACTTTTTAACCAACAACAAGAGGATGAAGTAGAAGCAATCTATGGTGCGGTGACTACGGGGAATATTTGGAAGTTTCTTAAATTAGAAAATCAGACTATTTTTATAGATTTGAACGATTATTATCTGGCAGAGATAAATAAAATTTTAGGTATTTTAGCGATGCCTTTTCAAGTTAAAAATTGATTAATTGCTTGCCAAATTTCTGCCATGACATTACCCAAACTGTGGTCGCTATCTAGCGGAATTAATTGCACCCAGGGACGTTTCGCCGCAAAGTGGCTGCTGGCTTGGATGGGAATTACTTCGTCGCGCCGACCGTGTAGGATTAAGGTGGGGAGCGTTCGCTCTAATTTTTCCTCCTCATATTTTTCCAAATCTACGACAAAATCGTAACTCAAGGGCAAATAGTCATTTTCAGCATAATGATAAATCGACTTAAATCCTTCCGACTGCCATTTTTTTAATTCTTCTTCTCCCAAGATAGGCAACCAATGAGAGAGAAAATTAAAGGCGGGGGCTAATAATATTAATTTCTCAATTTTTGAGTTATTTTCTGCTAAAAAAGTCGATGTTAAACCGCCAAAACTAGAACCAATTAGAATTACTGGGGAGGGTGAAGCATCGATTTCGGCGGCGACTTGTTCGAGTTGTCTGGTTAAAGTTAGACTGGAGAAATCACCTTGATTTAGGTCTGGAATTGTCAGGTTAATATTGAGGGAAGAAAAGCGATCGCTGATATATCTAGCCTTGGCCGATTGAGGACTGGATGCGAAACCATGTAAATAGATGTAAGTTTTGTTTCTGGGTAGGTTCATGATTATTCTTCGTAGTAATCGCGAAGAGCGATTGAAAAGTTCGTAGGGCAATTAACAATTAACAATAGATTCAATAATTGTTATATGGTGGTGGATCGGAAGTAGTGTTATAACGTCAAAATCTACTGTTGTAGTAATCGCTAAAGCGATTCATCCATCTAAATCGCTTTAGCGATTCCGCTCGATCTGTCACTACATCTTTACCACTACCTGTTATATTAATTGTTAATTGTTAATTGGGAAAATGTTAATTATCGCAAAGTAACCAACTCTTCGGCGGTGGAGGGATGGATGCCGACGGTGCGATCGAAATCTGCTTTAGTGGCACCCATATTAACAGCGATCGCCATACCTTGAATAATCTCGGCCGCGTCCTTGCCTACCATGTGAACTCCCAAAACTTTATTAGTATGAGACTCTACCACTAACTTAACCATCACCTTTTCATCGGCACCGGTGAAACTGTGGAACATGGGACGGAATTTGGCCCTGTAACATTTGATGGAGTCGCGGAATTGTTCGCGCGCTTCTTCTTCGGTGAGACCGACTGTTGCCGCTTCCGGTTGGGAGAAAACGGCGCTGGCGATGTTTTTATGAGAAATTGCCCGGGGCATATTGCCAAATTCCGTATCCGCAAAAGCGCGACCTTCGGCGATCGCTACCGGGGTTAAATTCACGCGATCGGTGCAGTCTCCCACGGCGAAGATGTTAGACTGACTGGT
>CALKCV010000201.1 GCA_938083405.1 uncultured Microcoleaceae cyanobacterium
TCTATTGCTACAGAGGAGGGCAGATAAACTCTGCGCAAGAGTTCTAGGTCGAGGTCATCCAGACTCGCCGATGGGAGCGATCGCAAGTCGAAGGGCAAGTCTTTAGAACGCCGTTTTTCATTGAGACGCCGCTCTTCTTCCGGGGTAGCCGTTGCTCGACGGGGGCCTACGCGAATCCAAGTGCGTCCGTTGAAGCGCACTGGTGGGGCATCTGATGGTCGGACTATAATAACTGCTAGTTCGCAGCCACTAATAGTTCGTTTTTGAACGACTACGGATGGGAAAGGTAAGATATTGCCATCGGAACGCATATCGGCAAGGGTAAGCAGGAGTTGGTCGGTTATCTGGAGGTCGGCACAACTGCCGTCATTGTTAGCGCCAATAAAGATGACTCCTGGTTTTTGGTAGTTTGGCAAGTCGTTGGCAAAAGCACAAATAGCCTGACGAATTGCTTTTCCGTCAGATGGCGATCGCTTGCGTTCGACTCGATCCGATTCTATGTCATTTAGCAGGGTTTCTAGCTCTCGATCTTCCATTAAATTATCCCGAGGAACGTTCGTTTATGATAATAGCATAGTTCTGGTTAAAAAAAGACGACTTACGAACGGGGTTTTATTGCTTCATAGGAATAGTAATAACAAATTCCGTTCCCATACCCAACTTGGAGAAACAATCCAATCGACCCTTATGTTTTTCTACCACAATTTGATAGCTAACAGACAAACCCAAACCAGTACCGCTACCGACTGGTTTCGTAGTAAAGAAAGGATCGAAAATTTTATTTCTGACAGATTCCTTAATGCCCGGCCCGTTATCAATAATTCTAACAGCGATCGCCTCAGAATCTACAACCTCGGTGCGAATAGTAAGAGTTGGCAAAGCCTCATCGGTCGCATCCTCTCCCAACTGGCGGCGTTTTTCTTCCAAAGCATCGATCGCGTTAGCAATAATATTCATAAAAACTTGATTCATCTGACCGGCATAACACTCGATCGCTGGCAACTGTCCGTAGTCTTTCACTAACTGAAGGTCGGCCAGTCCCGGTTTAGCCTTGAGGCGGCTTTGTAAAATTAGTAAAGTGCTGTCGATGCCTTGGTGGATATCTACCGCCTTAACCTCAGCCTCATCCAAACGAGAGAAATTGCGCAAAGAAACAACAATTTTACGAATGCGATCCGCACCGACCCTAATAGACTTCAAAACTTTAGGGAAATCTTCCAGCAAAAAATCTAATTCCATAGCTTCTATTTCTTCTTGAATATCTAGAAGCGGATCGGGATAATGCTGCTGGTACAGGTCGATTAAGCCCAAGATATTTTCCGCATACTCAGTAGCGTAGCTGATATTACCATAAATAAAATTAACCGGGTTATTAATTTCGTGAGCGATACCCGCCACCATTTGACCCAGAGAAGACATTTTTTCAGTTTGAATCAATTGAGTTTGAGCTTGTTGCAGCCGTTTGAAGGCATCAGCCAATTCTTTAGCTTGTGCCTTAGCTTGAAAGGCAACCTCGCGACTGTGGTTGTAGAGTTCCGCTTGGTCTATAGCAATAGCCAAGCGATCGCTCACCGCGCGAAGCAATTCCACCTCCGCATCCACCCAATTGCGGACGCAAGCGTCATGGGCGCAGACCAAAACGCCGATTTTACCCGACTGAGTTTGAACCGGCAGAGACAAAAACGACTTCATGCCGAGACCGAGAAGAAAATCTCCCATCTGGGTGTCAGACATCGAACTAACATCGTCCTCCCGGACAATTTCTAACTGCAAACACTTTTTCGACCAAGAACCGAATTGAGAGAGGGGATATTCTCCGATAAAGCTGGGCATTGTTTCCTCGGAAGCTTCGTTAACCACCTCCCAACTATCTTCAGAAGCAATAGAAGATCCTTCGTTTTTATCGGCCGCAAAATGATACCAGACGAAAAAACAACGCTCGATTTGCAGCAAAGCCCGCACCTGGCAAACCGCAGTTTCGAGAATAGTATCCAAGTCGAGAGAATTGCGAATTTGATTTGCCAAACTGTTGAGTAATTCTTCATGTCGGGCCATTTCTCGATATTTCGCCTCCGATCGCTGAAGCGCGAGAAGCGTTTCTTTGCGTTCCGTGACATCCACCGCCAAACCAATTAAAGCGATCGCCTCTCCATTATTACCTCTAACCTTAGCCGTAATAGTTTCTAATTCGTGGGACTCACCGCCGACAAAAGTAAAAACCGCCTCCGACTTATAGGGAGTATTTCGCGCCAAAGCAGCAGCATCGGCAGTCCTCAAGGCGGCAGACTCCGTCTCGGCCAAAACCTCCGAATAATGAGAAGCCGCCAAAAAGCGAGATTCGGGAACCCCCACATCGAAGCAGAAAGTCTTGTTAACAAACTGCATTTTACCGTTAGTATCCGCCATCCAGATCCAAATGGGAGCGTTATTGAGGATAGCTTTTAGAGCTTTTTCTTGCTTGGCTAGTTGTTTTTCTGCGCGCTTGCGATCGCTGATATCGGTAATCGTGCCGACGTAACCGATAACTTCTCCAGTTTCCGTCCTTTCCGGCACTGCTTGAGCAAACACCCAGAAAACTTCATCCCTATCGACCCTTTGGATCCGATACTCGATCTTAAATGGCTCTTGGCTTCCCGCGAATGCCCGCCATTCTCGGTAAGTCCGGTCTCTATCTGCCGGGTAGAGGGCTCGCGTCCAACCATCTCCTTTCGCCTCCTCGGCGGGAATGCCCGTCATCCTAGCCCAGCGATCGTTAATGTACGAGCAGTTTCCAGCAAGATCCGTGCGAAAGATTCCCACTGGGGAAACTTCCGTTAAAGTTTGGTAGCGATGTTCGCTTTCTCGGAGGGCCGTTTCTGCATCCAGGCGATCGCTAATATCGTTCAAAATAACCGTAAATATTTTTTCCTCTCCCAGAGTCAGTTTAGAGATAGAAGCTTCTGCCGGAAATTCCGTTCCATCCTTACGCAAACCCAAAATTTTACCCCGTTGGTTCATCTTTCTAGATACCTCCGAGGCAGCCTTAGCAAATTCTCTAATGCGGTCTTTATGTTTTGCCGCAAAACGCTCCGGCAACAGCAAATCTAAAGATTGTCCTAAAGCCTCTTTCGCTTTGTAGCCAAATATTCTTTCCGCCCCTCGATTGAAGAGAATAATTTTTTGGTTTTCGTCTGTAGAAATAATAGCATCGTTAGCAATTTCTAATATTCCAGAAAAACGTTTTTGCGAAGCGTTTAACCGTTCTTCTATTTGCTGGCGTTCTTTAATTTCTGCTGCCAATTGTAGCGGACTTGGAAGCGCCAAAGCTTTCGGAATCAAAGGCACCATAATTACTGCCGTTAATACAGAGATTATGGCAGTAATAGCCTTAATAAATCCCGACAGCCAGTAATCGGGATACCATAGAGTCCAGACCGCCATTAAATGGGTGAGACCGCAGGCAATAATAAAGGCTGCAAATAAGAGGAATATTTCGGGATAAGGCAAATCCTTTCGCTGGCGAAAAAAATAGATAATACCGATCGAAATTGAAAAATAAGCTAGAGCAATTAACAAATCGGAAGATATATGAAACCAGATTAGCTCTGGCTTCCAAAGGTAGCAATGACCGTGAGGAATGAATTGTCCTGCCAAGAGACCCCTTAATAAAAACTTCATAATTCCAGATGCCTATTATTGCTTGGATTATAACACGGCCTTTGCTTTTTCCCAGTTTGTCTCTATAATAAAAGCCGTTGGATTTATCAAAATACCGTTAGGAGGTTTAGATATGTCTGTTGAATGCAACAGCGAACTAGAAACAGCCGTGGAACGCAGGCGTAACTTTGCCATAATTTCCCACCCGGATGCGGGTAAGACTACTTTAACAGAAAAACTCCTGCTCTACGGAGGAGCCATTCACCAAGCAGGTGCAGTTAAAGCCCGCCGGGCCGAACGTCATGCTACTTCCGACTGGATGGCAATGGAGCAACAGCGGGGAATTTCTATTACTTCGACAGTTTTGCAATTTGAGTACCAAAAATATCAAATTAATCTCTTAGACACTCCCGGTCACCAAGACTTTAGCGAAGATACTTATCGGACTTTAGCGGCGGCGGATAATGCCGTAATGTTGGAGGATGCCGCTAAAGGTTTAGAACCGCAAACTCGCAAGTTATTTGAAGTTTGTAAAATGCGAAGTTTGCCGATTTTTACCTTCATTAATAAATTAGACAGGCCTGCCCGAGAACCTTTGGAATTGCTAGACGAAATCGAGCAAGAATTGGAGTTAAAAACTTATGCCGTAAACTGGCCTATTGGTATGGGCGATCGCTTTAAAGGCGTGTTTGACAGGCGCAAGCAACAAATCCATTTGTTCGAGCGCAGCAGTCACGGTACTAAGGAAGCGGCAAACACGATAATCGACCTCGGCGATCCTCGTATTGAAGAGCTTTTAGAAGAAGACCTTTACTATCAATTGAAAGAAGATTTGGAACTGCTCGAAGAGTTAGGTTCGGAACTAGATTTAGAGGAGATTCATTCAGGGAAAATGACCCCTGTATTCTTTGGTAGTGCCATGACTAATTTTGGCGTTCAACTATTCTTAGATGCTTTCTTAGAGTACGGACTAAAACCGGGCGCTTATAAGAGTACGATCGGGGAAATTCCTCCTAGTTATCCCGATTTTACCGGCTTTGTTTTCAAATTACAAGCTAATATGGATCCCAAGCATAGAGATAGGGTAGCATTTATCCGCGTTTGCACCGGGAAATTTGAAAAGGATATGACCGTAAATCACGCCCGCACCGGTAAAATAGTGCGCTTATCTCGCCCGCAGAAATTGTTTGCTAGAGACCGAGAATCCATTGAAAATGCTTATCCTGGGGATGTAATTGGTCTGAACAATCCGGGGGCATTTGCTATTGGCGATACTATCTACAATGGTAAGAAATTAGAGTACGAAGGTATTCCTTGTTTTTCTCCTGAAATATTTGCTTATTTGCGCAATCCAAATCCTTCTAAATTCAAGCAATTTCGTAAAGGAGTTGACGAGTTGCGCGAGGAAGGGGCGGTGCAAATTATGTATTCGGCAGACGAGTCGAAACGAGATCCCATTTTGGCGGCAGTGGGTCAATTGCAATTGGATGTCGTCGCGTTCCGCATGCAGAACGAATACGGCGTGGAAACTCGGGTAGAAATGTTGCCTTTTAGCGTGGCGAGATGGGTTGCAGGTGGTTGGGAAGCTTTGGAGAAAGTCGGACGTTTGTTTAATACCGTGACGGTAAAAGATAGTTGGGGGCGGCCGGTTTTGTTGTTTAAAAATCAGTGGAACTGTCAGCAAGTAGAAGGCGATCGCCCGGAGTTAAAATTAAATGCCACGGCCCCAGTAGTAGCGGGTAAAGAACCTGAGTCTTTGTGATGTTGTTGGTTGTTGGTTCGTAGGTTGGGTTGCGCTGTCGCTCCACCCAACAGCGTTTTCCCAATGAATTAAGAGGTAGTGGGTCGCAAGTAGTGTCTTCGTGTCTAAATCTACTGTTGTAGTAATCGCTTTAGCGATTACTACAAACAGTCACTACATCTTTAGCACTACTTAAGAAACCCGGTTTTTCAAAAAAACTCCTCCACCTCTTGGCGAAACGCCCTAAACCAGATATCTTGCCAGATCGCACGCAAACTATTAAAAAAAAGGAAGGAACAATGGACGAACAACGCAGACAATCGTACATAACTCTAATCAACCAACTGCTACACTGCCCCAGCGGCGAAGAATTCAAGGTTTTTAACGACAACCACGAGTTAGTGGATGTGGGGTTATTGCGGGAAATGGCACAAGTGGTAGACGAACTCGAAGCAAACGGCAGGCAAAACGCCGCCGAGTTTCTACGCCATCTGGGCACTCAGCTAAAAGAAAACCTGAAGATATCAAAAACTACTATCTCAGTTCAGCCACCAGAGAGTCCTATCCCCGAAGACTCCGGGCAATTTATATTCGATGTATTGGAAACAATTCGCAAGACCAAGGGCAACCCCCAAAAAGTTTACCCCCTGCTCGAAGCAAACTTAGATAAACTCGATCGCAACTTCATTCCAGCTTTGCAAAGGTTTGCAAAGCTGGTACTTAACGGCGTTAAATCATCCGAAGCAGAAGTCTGGGGAATGCTTATTGGCTATTTCAGCATTCTCATCCAGCAGTTTCCTCTCGGTAGCGCGGGGACGAATCAGGAAATAGCGATCGCCGGTTACGAAATATCCCAAGAAGTCCTCACCCAGCGCAGCCAGCGATCGAAGAGGGCAATTTTTCTAAACAATTCGAGCGTGATTTACCGGGAGAGAATCCAAGGAAACAAAGCTGAAAATATCGAAAAAGCTATTGCAATCTGCAAAAAAGCTTTGAAAGTTGCGACCCAAAAAGATTTTCCCCTAGACTGGGCAAGGATTCAACATAACCAGGGCATTGCCTACTGCGAGAGAATCAAAGGAGACAAGGCTGAAAATCTGGAAAAAGGTATTAATGCCTACAAACAGGCATTGAAAG
Organism: uncultured Microcoleaceae cyanobacterium; assembly: GCA_938083405.1. Classification (GTDB taxonomy): domain Bacteria; phylum Cyanobacteriota; class Cyanobacteriia; order Cyanobacteriales; family Microcoleaceae; genus CALKCV01. The sequence goes on from CALKCV010000201.1 coordinate 6,515, forward strand.
TTTACCTCAAAAAAGATTTCCCCAAAGAGTGGGCAATGACTCAAACCAACCTGGGTCATGCCTACTCCAACAGGCTCGCAGGAGACAGGATGCAGAATATAGAAAAAGCTATTAACGCCAGCCAACTGGCATTGGAAGTGTACCTCAAAAAGGATAACCCCCAAGACTGGGCCATGGCTCAGAATAACCTCGGTCTTGCCTACAGAAAGAGAATCAAAGGAAACAGGGCAGAGAATATAGAACGAGGTATTGCAGCCTACCAACTGTCATTGTCCGTTAGCACCAAAAAAGATTGCCCCAAAGACTGGGCAATGACTCAAAATAATCTCGGCAATTCCTACTTGTATAGAATCAAAGGAGATAAGGCAGAGAATATAGAAATTGCCATTGCGGCCTTGCAACGGGCATTGGAGGTTCGTACTAAAAAAGATTGCCCCAAAGACTGGGCAATAACTCAAACCCTTCTGGGCATTGCCTACTCCAAGAGAATCAAAGGAGACAAGGCAGAGAATATAGAACGAGGTATTGCTACCTTCCACCTGGCATTGTCCGTTAGTACCAAAAAAGATTGCCCGTTAGACTGGGCAATGATTCAATACAATCTCGGTCGTGCCTACTCCCATCGCCTCGCAGGAGACAAAGCAGAGAACCAAGAAAAAGCTCGGAGTGCCTACCAACTGGCATTGGAAGTTTTCGCTGTAGAAAAGAATCCAATTGAACATCTGGCAGTTAATTGCAACTTAGGCAGTCTCTACTTTTCCCGAGGGGACTGGCAAGGAGCGATCGCTTTCTACGAAAAAGCAATTGCGGCCATCGAAGACATCCGCAGTTGGCCCAGTACGGACGATCGCTCCCGAGAGGCTCTCACCGATACGCTTTGCGCGTATATGAATATCGTTCAATGCTTTGTCAACCTCAAGCAATACGACAAAGCTATAGAATACGTCGATCGCTCTCGTTCCCAGAAGCTCTTACAGTTGATGGGAACTAAGGATTTATTCCCCGATGCCGAGACTCCCCCAGAAGTAGAGCAGTACCTGCAGTTGCAAAAAGAAATCGATCGCCTGCGCGATCGCCGGGAGTGGAATTAAAAAACCGGGTTTCTGGGCGGACGAAAATCCCCGCCCCAAAGATTCGATCGCTCCCCCCTGTAAGTAGTTCGGCGGAATTTTCGTTCAAAAAACCGAATTCGCAGACGGGGCAATTATTAACGCTTCATCCCTACCGCGACGATGAACGTCCAACAATTATTAATTATTAATTATTAATTATTAATTACTTAGCCTTCCCCCGGCACTTTTTCTGGACAAAAATCGTCAACAGACGCGGCAACAAGTTATGGCCAATAAAAAAAACCTCCCGAACAGGCTAAATGGAGGCTGTAAATCCTAATTGGACTCCAAACCACCGGGAGGACTTCACCGATCGAGCAAACCCAAAATATGCTGCTTCCCAGAACCTTTGTTCTTGGTGGAACCTTCGCAGAAAAAATCTATTTACACTAGCGCAGCGGCGCTGCAAAACCCGGAAAATTTAGATAAACTAAAACAGATAATAAAAAATACTAATTGTTAATTGTTAATTGTTAATTGTTAATTGAAATTAGGAGGGCGTAAAAACCGTGACTCACGAATTTTTAATTTCGGTAACTCCAGTGGGGGAGCAAAAATATCTAGTGCGCACCGAACGAGTCGCACCAGGAGTACCCCTAGCAGAAGAACAGGTAAGCTGGCCTGTAGAAGATTGGCTCAGACAATCTCGGCAAAACTTAAACGACCCGGTGTTGGACTTGTTGCAAGGAAGGGCAACTCCAGAACCTAATGCCATAAATAAAGAAGAAACTAAGGATCTGGTGACATTGGGCCAAGAGCTTTATCGCGGCCTATTAGACGGTGCCCTTCGAGATAGCTGGAATTGCGCTCAAAGCGTCGCTCATAATCGTTCGGAAGTGCTGCATTTACGTTTGGGACTAAAAGGACTAAAAGATAGACGTTTGCCGCAGTTGCCCTGGGAAATAATGCACCGTGGCGATCGCCCTTTAGCAACCGGCACCGATGTTGTCTTCTCTCGCTATGAACCCAGTACCAGTTTGCTAGGTTCCATCCGGAAAGTTCCAGCTAACCAACCGCTAAAAATTTTAATGGCGATCGCCGCACCGAGCGATCGAGAAAGTCTGGAACTAGAACGAGAATATGAAGAACTCAAAAAAGAACTTAGCGATCTAAATACCGTCCATCCCATCCAGCAGGCGTTATTGGGTGCCGGCAGCAAGAAACGAGAAATTCAACTAGAGATTATCCGGCAACCGGGTCGAGAACAACTCACCCAAGCTCTCGAACGCGGTCAATATCAAGTTTTCCATTACGCCGGTCATAGCAACTGGGGAACTGCGGGCGGGGAAATAGATCTCGTAAGCAAAACTGGTTCAACGGAAAGCTTGAGCGGCGACGACCTCGCTGGGTTATTGGTCAACAACGGCATTCAAGTCGCAGTCTTTAACTCCTGCCGGGGTGCGTACAGCGAACTCGGAGACAGGGCGAACGCAGAAGGACCGCAAAATCTAGCGGAAGCGATAGTCAATCGAGGCGTTCCAGGAGTCCTTGCCATGGCAGAACGGATTCCCGACGGAGTGTCCATCGCCCTAACGCGACTCTTTTATCGCAACCTCGCCAAAGGTTCGGCTTCCGTGACTGAGAGCTTGAGCAGGGCCCGACAAGGACTTGTTTCTGCCTACGGTTCCGAGCAATTATACTGGGCTTTACCGGTTCTTTACGTTCATTCAAAATTTGACGGCTATTTGCTCGGGGAAAATAATGACATCCCAGACTGCGAGGATGCGAAAACGAGTGCTGAATCTGTGCGAGAGTGGAAGCGCCATCAGAAAAAGGCTTTATATTCCAAATTCGGAATGCTCCCAGAAGCGGATAGCGAGGAAGGCTCGGACGGGGAAGAGCTTGAATCGACACCCGAAGCGAAGGGAGGCGAGCTAGAAATGCTCCCAGAAGCAGATAGTGCGGACTTCCTTCGCCCTACAGACGACCTGGAAGAAGAATTAGAACTGCCTGTATATAAATTAGAATCGGAAAATGACGATCGCTTGGCCGAAGATTCTGCTCTGGTTGCGGAACTATTCGGACAAGTGACTAATTCTCCACCCCCACAAGGACCGCCTGCGGGGGGAGCGATCGCTTTGAATTCGTCCCAAAAAGGAAGTTTAGCAATTACTCGGAGTAGGGAAAATACAACTAAGCCACCAACAGCCCATACCAGAAAGAAAAATTTGGCTGCGAAGATAGTTAAGTCCCGATGGCGCAATCCTTTAGGCGTTGGTTTGTCTTTAGTTGCGGCAGCAGCGGTTGGCACTTGGTTTTCTTTTAGCCGAGGCCCGCAACCGGGAGATTTATTGCCCTCCCTTCCCCCGAAACCAATAGTCGCTCAAACTCACAACCTCGAACCAACAGAAGGGCCGACGGACCTCGACGCTACTCCTACCGGGGAGGTAACGGCGATCGCGATCGAGCTATTCAATGAAAACGACCTTTATGCCGCGAAATCAGCCGTAGAATCTCTCCTAGATCGCGGCGCCCTACCAGAAGCAAAAGCTGCTCTTGCAGTGGTTCCTCCAGAATTGAGCGACGAGTCTGCCATTCTCTTTCTTCAAGGTCGCTTGGCTTGGGAGTTCGTCGGGCGAGGCAATGACAACTATAGCATAGACGATGCCCGTCGCTATTGGCAAAGTGCTGTCAAACAAAATCCTGTTAATATTGAATATCTCAACGCTTTAGGCTTTGCTCTCTATGCAGAAGGCAGATTTATTCAAGCTTATCAAGTTTGGGAGCAGGTCACAGAGATGTTAAACGCTTCTGGCAACGTACATTTTTTACCAACTTCTACTACTACTACTTCTTCAGGGCAGCCATCTTTTGAGGAGTTAGAGTCTCTCAACGCATCGGCAGGCATCGGATTAGTATTAATGAAGTCCGCTGAAGATTTATCCCCAGAAGAGCGATCGATTAGATTGAGTAAAGCGATTAAATTTCGCCAAAAAGTAATAAGCGATGCTCCAGTGAATTTTCAAGCTTTAGAGCTTTCTCGCCACTGGATGTGGTCGGAGAATGCGATTAGAGATTGGCAGTTATTGTTGAGAATGTAGGCTTGGAGAGCGTATTCGGGGAGATTTTCGGTAGTCCAGAAACCGGGTTTTTTGTTTCCCATTCGCTTCTGGAACCACCTTTAACCAGAAACCCGGTTTTTTCCAAAAAACCGGGTTTCTAATTGGGGGCGATCGCTAACGCAATTTCTTAGCGTCTGGAGTAT
>CALKCV010000202.1 GCA_938083405.1 uncultured Microcoleaceae cyanobacterium
TTTAGAGGGGGAATTGGCTAGATGGAGGAGGAAAAATTCGGATAAGTTTCCTCGTATTTATATGAGTAGCGTTACGGATCCTTATCAACCAATAGAATCTAAGGCTTTATTAACTAGGCGACTTTTAGAGGTAATGCTTGAATATCGACCGATTTTAGTAATTCAAACTCGCAGTCCGATGATTGCGAGGGATATTGAGATTTTACAGCGTTTTCAACGGTTGAGGATTAATATGAGTATCCCCACTGGCAGCGAAGGAGTTAGAAAAGATTTTGAACCGCTATCTCCGAGTATTAAAGCGAGAATTAATGCTTTAAAAAAAATACGAGATAGCGTGGATTTAGATTTGGGTTTTATGCCGAAACTTGGGGTTACGATTACTCCTTTGCTGCCTACTTTTCAAAGCGATCGCGATGGTTTGATCCGACAACTTCACTTTGTGGATCGAATCGTAATTCAGGATTTCCATCCTAGCAAGAATCAATCTCTGGTAGCGAGTACCAGGCAGGAAGCTCTCGCTCTCAAAGAAAAGTACAGTTGGTGGTACAATAAACAGGGAGAAAAGTATCGGGAGTTTAAAAACGAGCTGACGAGAGTTTTAACTGATGTAGAAGTGACAGAGGGTAAGGAGGGATTTGGTTATGAGTAACCGATTAACAAATTGGTTGCGATCGCAAAAATTCCGAGGGGCAATAAAAAGGGGCGATCGCCGTTTGGCTCAAAAATTGTTACAAGAAATACAGAAATCAGGGGCTAAATTATCTTGGCCCGAGAAGCTGTTTAAACAGCAACTAAAACTGGAGAAATCTTTAAAGGAAAAAAAACGAGAGATAGCTTCTTTAAGCAAGTATCTGAAGGAGGCAAACCAGCAACGAGAGGCTGTAGAATTAGAGGAGGATTTTGGGGAGTTAGATTTTGGGGAACTGGATGAGTCTATATCCACACTAAATCAAGAATTTATAGAGTTCGTTTCTGATGCATTTGAGTTGAGCGATCGCGATAAAAATATGGTGCAATGCACTGGCATTGACGGAGAAAATTTTTACGAATTAGAATCGAGTCTAGTTGAATACATCGAAGCAGAATTTAAGCCTATAGCTGAAGGCAAACTACAGTCGGCCCTAAAAGATGCCACGGAGGATATCGAGGGATTGAGGCAGGGAATAGACCCAGACTATAACTTGAGTTTGACTCCCCACGTTTACTTTCTGAAGTATTTTTTAGAGAATGTTTATTGTAATTATTTAGCCTGGTTTTTAATCTACAAACATGGGTTATTACCGAATAAAATAAATATCCTCGATATTGCGGCAGGTCCTGGAACTGTTGCTTACGGACTGGCTTTATTGCTCAATAGCGGAAGTAGCTTTTTTTCTGTGGAACCGATGCATATCTCTTATTATTCTCTGGAGAAACAAAAATCGTTCCAATATCGAGGTCTTCAGTTTTGGCGGCAATACGTAGAAGAACAAAAACCGCCAACAAATGCTTATTTTCGATTCGATACGACTGACATTTTCGCCTATAATAACGAATCCAAAAAGCTACCCGCAAAATTTTTTGATTTTGTAGTAGTTTCCCACTGCTTCTTTGCCGATCCCGTACAAAGAAATAAATCTTACGAGATTTACAAGGAAATTTTTCGAGAAAGTCTCAGAAGCGAAGGTTATGTTTTAATAATAGTTCAAGGAAGAAAACTGTTTAAAGCTTATAATTTGCGCCAAACCGACGACTTTATCCAAGAAGGAAATCTAATTCAAAAAGTAGTCAAAGAATTGGGATTAAAATTAGAGTGGTATAAATATCTTACTTCTACGGGAACGAGAGAATATGTGGAAAACTTTTATCAATTTGCCAAAGAAAATTTGCCCCGTCAAAAACATATAAACAAACTACAACGTCAATATTTAGGATTGCGCTACGACTCTAATTACACAATAGATGACTATGTAATTTTAGCCAAACTCTAAAAAAACCGGATGCCCGTGGTTTTTGTTAGTAAAGAGAATTTTTTCTGGTGCGATCGCTCTGGTATATAGCAATCCTCGTTCCCGTCGCGTCGAAAATGTTACCGCTTTTAGGCAACAGGCAAGAGGCAAGAGGCACGCTTTGTAAGAGTTTTAGAGTTTTTTTCGACTTTGAAAATTATGACAACCAATTAATGAAATTGCTATAGCAATTTGAGTTTCGGATAACAGGCATTCTTCCGCGTTCTACGCCCCAACAACAGGCGCGCGTGGCCTGTTCTACGCCCCAACTTGCCAATCAAGTCATCTCCTGCTATAGTACGATGGAAAGTTCGCGTCTAGTAAGGAGAATCGTCTATGAAAGCAGTTATCATCAATAGCTATGGCTCCCCCGATGTCTTGGAATACGCGGATATAGACCGCCCCAAAATTGCCAACGACGAATTATTAGTAAAAGTTAGTGCCAGCAGCGTCAACCCGGTGGATTGGAAAACTCGACGGGGAGATTTGCAAATGCTGTCGGGTTTTAACTTTCCGAAAGTCTTAGGTTCGGATCTATCGGGGGTTGTGGTAGAAGTGGGGCAGCGAGTTAAGAAGTTCCAGCCAGGAGACGAGGTTTATACCTTTGTAAATCCTTTGAGTGGGGGCGCTTATGCGGAATATGTGGCGGTGTCGGAGGGCAATGCTGCTTTGAAACCGCAAAATATCACCCACGCTGAAGCAGCAGCGGTGCCGGTCGCCGGATTAACGGCTTTTCAGTCCCTAATGGATTTGGGGCAGATGAGGCCGGGGCAAAAAGTCTTGATTAACGGTGCTTCTGGGGGTGTCGGTACTTTTGCGGTGCAAATTGCTAAGGCTTTTCAAGCTCGCGTGACGGGGGTTTGTAGCGCTAAAAACCGGAGATTGGTAGAGGGTTTGGGGTGCGATCGCGTTATTGACTACGCTGAAGTTGACTTCGCCCAGGAACTAGAAAAGTACGATATTATCTTGGATGCGGTGGGGAAGCGCTCTTTTGCCGCTTGCGAGAAAGTGCTGGAACCAGGGGGAGTCTATATCTCTACTTTGCCGAGTTTTGATAACATCGCGCCTAATTTGGGGAGTTTGTTTTTTCCTGGCAAAAAGGCGAAGTTGGTGCTGGCGAAACCTTCTCCTCGGGACTTAAATGCTTTGCGGGAGTTGATGGAGAATGGTTCCGTGCAGTCGATCGTCGATCGCACCTACCCCCTAGAGCAGATAGCGGAGGCCCACGCTTACAGCGAAACCCACCGGAGCGTCGGTAAAATTGTGGTGACAGTGGAACAACTGTAGAACAGGCATCTTGCCTGTTTTTAGGGATAACAGGCATCTTGCGTAGAACGGGCATTCTTAAATAATTTGCCCGTTCTACGGGTAATAGGATTTGGAACTGGAGATATGACGATAAAACATGAGATTTTGGAAATAGAAACAGATTCGGGAATCGGGATTTATAATATCACGCCCCAGATAGAGCAGTTGTTAGGGAAAACTGGGATTAAAAACGGACAGGCGATCGTGTTTTCCCGACACACGACTACGGCTCTGGCTATTAACGAAAACGAGGAGAGGTTGTTAGAAGATGTGAAAGTACATTTAAGGAAGTTAGCCCCGGAGTCGGGAAAATACCTGCATAACGATCTCCACCTCCGAGACGTGCCCCCAGAGGAACCGGAGAACGCTCATTCTCATTTGATGGCGATGATGTTGAGTAGCAGCGAAGTTATTCCCGTATTAGATGGTAAACTAGCTTTGGGCACTTGGCAATCGGTCTTGTTTTTCGAGCTCGACGGTCCCCGCAAAAGAACCGTGTTGGTACAAATGAGCGGAGAGCTATAAGATTGCTGGTAGAACGGGGCTCGATGCCCGTTGCCTAATGCATCGATCGCTCCTCAAACTTCTACTAGCAATAGATTAAGAGGCGATCGCGAATTTTGCAGCCCGGCTTGAGGCCAATCCGATTTTTTAACAAAAAAAGGCCCATTTTTTTTATTAAAAATTTAATAAAATCGGAGCGATCGCCAGGGAAAAAACTGTGTTAAAATAAAACAGAAACCACAAGTCTATCGTCAATGAAAAAATGCTATTACCTAGTAATTGATGATGTGGAAATAGCTCAATCAAACTGGACAGGTTTTCTGGTTGAGATAGAAGGTAGCAGTAAAGACACCAAAAATAACAGAGAAAAAGTTAAAAACTATATAGAACTGCTTTGGGAAGAAGGACTGCTACCACCACAATATTTTGCCAATGGATTTATCGAGGAAAACATTATTATGGCGAGAACGAAAAAAGATACAGACCGAGAATTACTTCCCATTGAAGAAGCAGGAAATAATTTGATAGAATTAATCGATTTAGTGGCGCAAAAGATTCAGGCCCAACAAGATTATCTCGGCATTGCTTCGATGGTAGAAAAGGTTTTTTCTGGGAAAGAATCGGAACTAGACGAAACAGAAATTGCTCAAGCTTTAGACAGCAAATCTGTGAAAAACATTATTTCAGGGCTAACTAAAACTATCGCAGAAGTAGAACTATGCCGCCAGAGGTGTAAGGAGCATGAAGACTTAATCTTGGCTGTGGTAGAAGCCGGTAAAGATGGAAGTCCCCTGCTTAAACCCACTGCGGAAGTAATCGCAGAAAGCGAACCTTCTAATAACAAGTCTAAGGGCAAAAAAAACAATAACAGTAAAAATTCCAGCCCGGAGTTAGCTACTGCTAGCGAAAGCTAAATCTACTGTTGTAGTAATCGCTAAAGCGATTCATGTCTATAAATCGCTTTAGCGATTACGCTCGAACGATCGCTACATCTTTACCGCTACCGAGGAATTTTTATGTCTTCTGTTTTCGGACACAGTTTGGCAGCGATCGCCATTTATTCCACTTCCTCTAATACCGATTCTAAACTCAATCAAATAGCTTGGCTTGGATGGCTAATATTCGTAGCTTTAGTTCCAGATTTAGACCATTTTTTCCCTATTCTCCATCAATCTGCTAATAACAATATTAGGATTACTCACACGATTCTATTTTGTTCGATTTTGCCCGCAATTACAACTTTGTTATTGTGGATTTTGCGCTCTAGGGGGCATGAATTAAAAACTAGAACCATTCAAGTATTTAGCGCGGGTTTATCTCATTTAGTTTTGGATATGTTGGTGGGAATAGCGGGTTTTTATTTGTTATGGCCCTTTAGTGACTTCAAGCCAAAGTTGCCTTTCGGTTTGTTGCCGAGTGCGGGTAAATTAGCTTTAGATAATTATTATTTGTACGCTAATTTAGTATTAGAATTGGGCGTGCTGCTGCCGTTGTTTTACATTTCGATCGTAATAAGTAAAGGTTGGCGGACAGTCTGGAAAAAGCGATGGTCGATGGGAGGTTGCTTGTTAGTTTGTCTTTGGTTTATGCGGATGTCATTTAATTTAGTTAGATAACGATCCAAAATAGAATAGCAATTCTAAATTGGTTGCTAGCCGATGGGCCAAAAAGCTGGTTTCGATTTGCGGCTCCACCAGAAACCCGGATTTCTTAAACAATACCAACGCGGGCATCGAGATTTAAGAAACCGGGTTTTTTAAAAAAACCCGGTTTCTGGCGGGCGAATTAGCCATTTTATTACGGGTATTTTTATTTTGGCGAAGGTATTGTTAAAGTTAATGATTAATTGTTAATTGTAGAAACTATGGAATTGCAAGGATGGCACGGCAGTCTCAATTTAGAATATGGCTTACGACAGGATGCGACTGTAGTTTTATCCGGTAAAAATAAAGCTCCATTGAAAGTGCAGCGGCCTTTTTATCCAGAAGGAAACGAAGTTTGTCATAGCGTAATTTTGCATACTGCCGGGGGAGTTGTTGGAGGCGATCGCCTTTCTATCGATCTCCATTTACGACCTCAAACTCACGCTTTAATTACTACTGCGGCGGCTAGTAAAATCTATCGCAGCAAAGGTCTTTTAGCCAGACAAAAGATTAAGATAAAAGTAGAAGAAGGGGCTTGTTTGGAATGGTTGCCGCAGCCTTTGATTTTGTTCGAGGCTGCCAACTACAGGCAAGATTTAATCGTAGAATTAGCCCCTGGTTCGAGTTGGTTGGGTTGGGAAATAATTCGGTTTGGACGAACTGCCAGGGAGGAGCGTTTTTTGGAGGGAAAATGGCGATCGCATACCGAATTTTGGCGAGAAAATCGCCCTTTGTGGATCGACAGACAGCGGTTAGATGGGGGAGAAAAAATGCTGGAGAGTCCGCTAGGTTTAGCTGGATGTTCCATCGCCGGGAGTTTAGTTTGGATCGGGCAACCGGCCACCGCCCCGATAGTAGAAAAAACGCGGAGTCTCTGGGAGGCAACCAGTGGGGCATCGCCTCGCGACGGACAACTACAAGCTGGCGTTACCCGACTGCCAGAAGGAATTTTATGTCGATATCGGGGCAACTCGATCGCCGATGTGAGAAACTGGTTTATGGCGGTTTGGCACCAACTGCGTTTGTCCTTTTTAGGCAAACCTAGCTGTCGCCCCCGCGTTTGGTAAACCCAGTTTATTCAAAAACCATGCAACTAACACCGCAAGAAAAAGACAAACTCCTGCTTTTTACCGCCGCTTTGTTGGCAGAAAGGCGAAAAGAAAAGGGTTTAAAATTGAACTATCCAGAAGCAGTTGCCTACATTTCCGCTGCCATTTTGGAAGGGGCGAGGGAAGGTCGAACTGTGGCAGAATTGATGAGTTATGGAACTACTTTATTAACGCCAGAAGACGTGATGGAAGGTATCCCAGAAATGGTAAAAGAAGTACAAGTAGAAGCTACTTTTCCCGACGGTACTAAATTGGTTACGGTTCACAACCCAATTGGTTAAAATTAGGAACAGGGACAGGCGAGACTTAGCAAGGGGGACAGGCGAGACGCCTGTCCTACGGGCTCCACTCGTAGAACAGACGTCTCGTCTGTTCCCAATTCCCAATTTCAAAATTAAATAAGGAGTAAAAAATGATTCCAGGAGAAATAATTGTTGCAGGTGGAGATATCGAATTAAATGCCGGTCGAGAAACTGCGAAAATGGTAGTAGCTAATGCAGGCGATCGCCCGGTTCAAGTCGGTTCCCATTTTCACTTTTACGAAGTAAACGATGCCCTCGATTTTGACAGGGAAAAAGCTAAAGGAATGCGTTTGGATATTCCCGCAGGTACGGCCGTCAGATTTGAACCAGGGGACGAAAGGGAAGTGACTTTAGTGCCTTTTGTTGGCAGTCGCGAAGTTTATGGTTTTAATGCTAAAATCGAAGGTAAATTACCTGAATAAAATTGTAGGTTGGGTGGAGTGAAACGCAACCCAACATCATTAATGTTGGCTTTCGTTGCTCAACCAAACCTACAATTTTTTGCTGCGCTGCGGCGCACCTACTAGCTACTAGCTACAATTTTTTGGTGCGCTGCGGCGCACTACTAAATAGGAGAATTAAGCGATGCAATATCCCCGAATAAAATCGATCGACATCAAAGGTTATCGAGGGTTTAAAGACTTTAGCGCCACCCTCTCAGATTTAGAAATAATCGTCGGGGCAAATGGTGCGGGAAAAACCAGTTTATTTGAATTTCTAAAGTTTCTGAGAAATGGAATGAAAAAACCTATTTCTCCCGAAATACTCGCCGGTTCTCTAGGCAAAAATGTCTTCCACGTTGCCGGGGAAGAAAAGATTCAATGGCAGCTAGAAATCGACCTGGATGAAACCACGAGACTGCGCTATCTGGGAGAAATATTAGGGCCGGTTAATTCCCCAGAAATTGCCTGGGAAAGAGTGGAAACAGTTAAACCTTTTAATGGAAACCAACAGCCATATTTATTTCTGGATGTTAGAAATAAATATGGCAAAATTAGGGAATTAAACTACAACAATAAAAACAGAGAATTCGAGCAATCCATAACTACTTTACCCCAAAAATTAGCCCTCGCACAAATAAGCAATCCGGCCATGGTAAATCTTTACAAATTGCGGGAATATATCGGCGGTTGGAAGTTCTACAGTTCCTTTAATATTGCTAAAGAAAAAATCCGCGAACCAGTGCTTATCGAACCAGAACCAATGCTCGACGATGACTGTGGAAATCTTAGTTCTGTTTTGCACTATTTGATGACAGAACATCCAAAGATATTTAGGCACATACAAGTACACTTGAGGGGAGAAATTGCTAATTTTGAAAGTTTTAAGCTAAAAGCTCGGGGAAATCCTGGAGAAGTTATGGCAT